>JBCDLQ010000438.1:0-2939 GCA_039414335.1 Pseudomonadota bacterium
GCTGCGCGACGAAGACACGCTGGCCTTCGAGCAACTGACTGACCTGTGTGGCGTTGATTATCTCGGTTTTGGTGATGACGAGTGGGAAACCGCTGAAGCTACGGGCTCGGGATTCTCGCGCGGCGTCGATGCGCTGGGCCCGGGCCGCTTTTCCTGGGAAGAGCGCCCGGAAGCTGAAGAGTTCGAGAACCGCTTTGCCGTGGTCGCGCACCTGCTGTCGATGCAGCACAACTTGCGCCTGCGTCTGCGCTGCTTCGCCCCCGACGATGAACTGCCGGTGGTGTCCAGCCTGATCGAGGTCTGGAGCGCCGTGGACTGGTACGAGCGCGAGGCCTTTGATCTCTACGGCATCGTGTTCGAAGGCCATCCGGATCTGCGCCGCATCCTCACGGACTATGGCTTCGTCGGTCATCCATTCCGCAAGGACTTCCCCCTGGTCGGCAACGTTACCGTGCGCTACGACGAAGAGAAGGGTCGAGTGGTTTACGAGCCGGTCGAAATCGAGCCGCGTGTGCTGGTGCCGCGCGTGGTCCGCCGTGACAGTCGCTATGTCGACCAGAAACTGGAAGGGCGTGAAGCGTCATGAGCGAGATTCGCAACTACACGATGAACTTCGGGCCGCAGCATCCGGCGGCCCACGGCGTGCTGCGCCTGATCCTCGAGCTGAACGGCGAGGTAGTCGAGCGCGCTGATCCGCACGTCGGCCTGCTGCACCGCGCCACGGAGAAGCTGGCCGAATCCAAGCCCTACAACCAGTCGATCGGCTACATGGATCGTCTCGATTACGTCTCCATGATGTGCAACGAGCATGCTTACGTGCGTGCCATCGAGCAGCTGTTGGGCATTGAGGCTCCGGAGCGGGCTCAGTACATCCGCACGATGTTCGATGAGATTACGCGCGTCCTGAATCACCTGATGTGGATCGGTTCGAACGGGTTGGATCTGGGTGCGATGACCGTGTTCCTGTACGCCTTCCGCGAGCGCGAAAACCTGATGGACTGCTATGAAGCGGTCTCCGGTGCGCGCATGCACGCGACCTACTACCGCCCGGGCGGTGTCTATCGTGACCTGCCGGACTACATGCCGGAAGTCGCCGAGACCCGCTGGCGCAAGGGCAAGGATCTGGAGCGCATGAACCGCTGGCGCGGTGGCTCGCTGCTCGATTTCCTCGAAGCCTTCATGGAAGACTTCTTCGATCGCGTCGACGACTACGAAACCCTGCTGACCGACAATCGTATCTGGAAGCAGCGCACCGTCGGTATCGGAGCCGTGTCGTCCGAGCGGGCGCTGCAGATGGGCTTCAGCGGTCCGATGCTGAGAGGCTCGGGCGTGGCCTGGGACCTGCGCAAGAAGCAGCCCTACGCCAAGTACGCCGAGATGGACTTCGATATTCCCGTCGGCGTCAACGGCGATTGCTACGACCGCTATCTGGTGCGCGTCGAGGAAATGCGCCAGTCGGCGAAGATCGTTCAGCAGTGCATCGCCTGGCTGCGCGAAAACCAGGGCCCGGTCATGCTGCGTAACTTCAAGGTCATCCCGCCCACGCGGGCCGAAATGAAGGATGACATGGAAGCGCTGATTCACCACTTCAAGCTGTTCACTGAGGGCTACTGCGCGCCCGAAGGTGAAACCTATGCAGCCGTTGAAGCGCCGAAGGGCGAATTTGGCTGCTACATGATTTCCGACGGCGCCAACAAGCCGTTCCGCGTGCACCTTCGCGCACCGGGTTTTGCGCATCTGGCGGCCATGCATGAAATGGCTCAGGGCCACATGCTGGCCGACATTCCCGCTTTGATCGCGACCCAGGACATCGTTTTCGGAGAAATTGACCGATGAGTATTCAGGCCACCGACGACATCGTTGAAGGCAAATCGGAACTGCTCAGCGAGCAGGCCCGCGCCACCATCGACCACTGGCTGACCAAGTTCCCGGAAGGCCTTGAAGGTCGCCGCTCGTCCATCATCCAGGCGCTCTACGCCGTCCAGGTTCAGAACCAGGGCTGGCTGAAGCCGGAGCTGATGGATGCGGTCGCCGACTATCTGGACGTGCCGCCGGTCTGGGTCTATGAAGTCGCGAGCTTCTACTCGATGCTGGAAACCCAGGAAGTCGGTCGCCACTCGATCTCGATCTGCACCAACATCTCCTGCATGCTGTGCGGCGCCGACAAGGTTGTCGAGCATGTGGAAAACAAGCTCGGCATCAAGATGGGCCAGACCTCCGAGGATGGCCGTGTCTTTCTCAAGGTTGAAGAAGAGTGCGTGGCTGCGTGCACCGGCGCGCCGATGATGATCGTGGATGGTCATTACCACGAGAACCTGACGCCTGAGAAGATCGACGACATCCTGGATTCACTGGAGTGATGGGCGGAGCGCAGAGGACAGATCATGGCTGAACACAACGTCGTATTTACCCATCTGGATGAAGACCAGTGCTGGTCGCTCGAGGCTTATCGCAAGCACGGCGGCTGGGAAGCCTGGGAAAAGATCGTGCGCGAGAAGACGCCGCAGGAAGAGATCATCGAGACGGTCAAGAAATCAGCCCTGCGCGGTCGCGGTGGCGCCGGTTTTCCGACCGGTCTGAAATGGTCCTTTATGCCGCGTTCGGCGCCGGGTCAGAAATACCTGCTGTGCAACTCCGATGAGTCCGAGCCGGGCACCTGCCATGACCGGGACATTCTGCGCTTCAACCCGCACGCGGTGCTCGAAGGCATGGCGATCGGCGCTTACAGCATGGGCGCGACCGTGGCCTACAACTATCTGCGTGGTGAGTTCCACCACGAGCCTTTCGAGCGCATCGAACAGGCGCTGAAGGAAGCCTATGAAGCCGGCTTCCTGGGCAAGGACGTGATGGGCTCGGGCATCGATATCGACATCTACAACGTGCTGGGCGCGGGCGCCTATATCTGCGGTGAAGAAACCGCACTGATGGAGTCGCTGGAA
>JBCDLQ010000439.1:0-2931 GCA_039414335.1 Pseudomonadota bacterium
AGCTTTGCTCAGGCTGTGGCGCAGGAGTCTTCGCAGCATGCGTCGATTCTATGGCCTGTAAAGCCAGCGCAAGGGATCGAGTCCATAGAAGCGCTTCATCTCTGCATAGAGATTGGGGTGATGCTGGTTGAGGTCGTTCGGCTCTTCGTAGAAGGTTTCCGTGAGGACCGCGAAGAATTCGGCCGGGTTGGTAGCACCATAGGGATCGATCACCGTGGGCAGCTCGCGCTTGACGCGCTTGACGTGGTCCTCGAATTCGCGCTTCATGACCTCGGCCCAGCGTTCGTAATGGGCGGCGTCGTCGAGGCTGGGCGCACCGTCGACGGCGCCGTCCATGTCATCGATCTTGTGGGCAAATTCATGCAGCACCACGTTGTGACCATCGTGCACATCGACCGTGCCGTGGCGAACCGAGTCCCAGGCCAGCACGACCGGTCCCCGCATCCAGGATTCACCCAGACGATGCGACTCGCTGATTGACATCACTACACCGTCGTAGTCCTCCTGACTGGAGATGAAGGTGCTGGGGTAGACATAGATCGACGAGAAGTTGGTGTAGAACTGACCGGGCCGGTTCAGGAGCAGCATACAGGCATTCGCCGCAATGGTCAGCCTGACTTCGTCGTCAATTTCCTGGCCATGAAATCCTTGAAACTCCATGTCCCGCAGAAAGACCTGGACGTTGCCATGGAGGCGGGGCTTGAGTTCTGCGGGCAGGCGTTCATAGAGCGGGACGTTGCGCTGGATGATCGTCAGCCATTCCGGTGGCAGCGGTTGTGCGAACTGCTGCTCACGCCGGTAGTGTTTCCAGCGTAACCAGCCCAGCCAGGCCAGGAAGGCCAGGCCGGTCAACAGGAGAATTTCCAAGGCGTCAGGCCGTCTTCTGGAAGCGTACCGAGTCTTGCGAACCTTCCAGTAAATGGCCGTACTTGGACTCGATGGCCGCGCGTTTGAGCTTGAGCGTTGGCGTGAGCATGCCGTTTTCCGGTTCCCAGGTGCCGTCGATGACGATCAGCTGGCCAAGCCGCTCATGGGGCTCCAGTTCCTGGTTGACCGCGCGTCGCGTCGCTTCCAGATCGGCGGCGACGAAGGCTCGGTCATCGCCAGCCGTGTCGGCCAGCTGCACCAGGGCGACGGGCTGCGGCAGTCCAGAACCGGTCACGCAAGCCAGCTCGATATGGTCATTGCGTGCGAGCAGGCTTTCGATCGGAACCGGTGAGATGTATTTACCCTTGGCCGTCTTGAAGCGTTCTTTGACGCGGCCGGTGATGTGAACCCAGCCCTCTGCGTCGACGGTAGCCTGGTCACCGGTCAAGAAGAAGCCGTCTTCCATCGAGGCGGCAGTCTCAGCGTCTGCTTTGTAATAGCCCTGCATCAGGCAGGGACAACGAATCATAAGCTCTTGTGATTCGCTGGCCTTGAGTTCAACGTGGGGCAGGGCCTTGCTGATCGCGCCATAACGCGGCTTGCTGCCGGCAGGCAGTGACGTGCCATAGGCAAAGGTCTCGGTCATGCCCCAGCCTTCGCTGATCGGTAAACCGAGTCGGTCCCACCATTCCAGCAGGGAAACGGCAATCGGTGCGCTACCGCTGGCGAACCATCGTGCTTCTTCGAGGCCTAGGCCGCGCTTGATTTTGCGTTTGATCATGCCGCCGATCAGGGGAAGACCCAACAGGCGGTCCAGCTTGCGTTGGGGTAGTTTCTCCAGCACGCCGATCTGGAATTTCTTCCACAGGCGAGGGACTGAGCCAAACAGCGTTGGACGGGCATGGGCCAAGTCCTCCTTGAACGTCTCGATGGACTCGACGAAATACAGGGTGCTTTCGCTGTAGAAGCTGCTCGCTTCAACGTAGGCTCGCTCGGTGCAGTGCGACAGAGGCAGGTAGGACAGGATGCGCTCTCCGGGTTGCACACCCAGTGCTTCGGGGAGATTCTGTCCAACCCAGGCGAAGTTCGCATGGCTGTGCATGGCGCCCTTGGGCTCGCCGGTACTGCCGGAGGTGTAGAGCAGGGTTGCGAGGTCCTCGGGCTGCCGTACTTGCAGCTGGAAGCGGCCCGCATCGACCTGCTTGCGGACCGTCTCCCACTGCAGCTCGCCGACGGCTTCTTCGTAGGGCATGGCCAGGGTGCGGACGTGCTCAGGCAGCGTGGCCAGCTGGTCCTCCGGGTTGTCGATCTTGCCGACAATCAGGAGTTTGGTTTCGCTGTGCTCGACGATCTGACGGATGGTTTTGGCGTTGGCCGTGGGGTAGACGGGTACGCTGACCAGTCCGGCCAGGATGATCGCCATATCGGCCAGCACCCAGTGCGCGCAGTTGCGCGAAATGATGCCCACGCGGTCGCCCGGCTCCAGGCCCAGATCTCGCAGGGCGGTCGCCATCTGTCGTGCTTCCTGCACGGCCTGTCCCCAGGTCCAGTGCTTCCATTGCCGATTGGTAGGCTGGGCCAGGTAAAGCTGGGTCGGTGTGGATTGTGCTCGATGCAGGATCTGGTCCTGAATCCCTTTCATGTGGGTGCTCCCCGCAAACAAAACTGTCTCAAATTATCACGGTTCATTCACCGCACCTACACAGAACCACCACATCTCGGTCAGATCGATGAGTCTGGGGCGACAGGCCGGAAACAGTCTGTTATTGTGCGCCGCATAAAACATCGAATTCAGGCCTGCCGAAGGAATCGCCTTGCTCTATCAATTCTATGAATTCCAACGATCCTTGTTGAGCCCCTTCAGCATCTGGGCGCAGGCCGCCGCCGAGGTCTATTCCAGTGAAGCCAGTGTCTTCTCGCGCATGCCCGGTGCCGAGCAACTGGCTGCCAGCTACGAGTTGATGCATCGCCTCGGCAAGGATTATCACAAGCCTGAATTCGGGATCGAGAAGGTCGACGCTCATGGCCATGAGGTGCCAGTCGTTCAGATCACCGAAGTTCAGC
>JBCDLQ010000440.1:0-2931 GCA_039414335.1 Pseudomonadota bacterium
ACATCCACGGCGGCCGCATCGGCGTGATGGTCGGTGTCAGCGGTGGTGACGAGGCCCTGGCTCGCGACATCGCCATGCATGTGGCGGCCCTGAACCCGGCCTTCCGCGATGCGGAAGACGTGCCCGCTGACGTACTGGCGAAGGAAAAGGACATCCTGGTCGCTCAGGCTGCCGACAGCGGCAAGCCGGCCGAGATCATCGAGAAGATGGTTCAGGGTCGTTTGAAAAAACACCTTGCAGAAATCACGCTGACCGGGCAGCCTTTCGTCAAGGACGGTGATGTGACCGTCGGTCAGCTTCTTGAGAGCAAGGGTGCCAGCGTCACGGAATTCGTCCGTCTCGAAGTCGGTGAAGGCATCGAGAAGGAAGAAGTCGACTTTGCCGCTGAGGTCATGGAACAGGTTCGCGGCCCCGACTCGGAAGAGTGAAGCTCTGAAGAGTTAGAGTCAGACGATAATTCAGTTCAACAACTCCTGGGAGGGATCAGCCATGAACGGAACACGGATTCAGAGAATTCTGTTGAAAGTCAGTGGCGAGGCCCTCCTCGGTGAACTGGACTATGGGATCGATCCCAAGGTCTCCTCCCGGATTGCCCGGGAGGTGGCCGGGGTGGTCCAGGCGGGCGTCCAGATCGGCTTCGTTATCGGCGGCGGCAACTTCTTCCGCGGCTAGGGCTGGGCGGCCTCCGGCATCGACCGGATCACCGGTGACCATATGGGCATGCTGGCCACGGTCATGAACGCACTGGGGCTGCAGGATGCGCTCGAGCGAGCCGGTGTGACCACGCGAGTCATGTCGGCTATCTCCGTGCGCGAGGTCTGCGAAGACTACATCCGCCGACGCGCCGTACGGCATCTGGAAAAGGGTCGCGCCGTGATCTTCGCAGCCGGCACCGGCAACCCCTTCTTCACGACCGACACGGCTGCCAGCCTGCGCGCCGTCGAGATCGGTGCTGACCTGATGATCAAGGCCACGAAGGTTGACGGCATCTATTCGGCTGATCCGGCCCTGGATCCCAACGCCGAACGCTACGATGAACTTAGCTACGACGAGGTGATCGAACGGAAACTGGCGGTCATGGATGCAAACGCCTTCGTGTTGTGTCGTGACCAGTCCATGCCGATCCGGATCATCGATCTGAACCAGAGCGGCAGCCTGGATCGCCTGATCCGCGGAGAGAGCGTCGGCACGCTGGTGCGCTGAATACAGAAGTGACGGACTGCAACCCTGACGATGTCGGGCTACAATCCGGCGCATCGCAAGAACCCCCAATCGAGGTGAGCCCATGCTCAATGACATCAAGAAAGATGCTCAGGTCCGGATGGACAAAAGCATCGCCGCCCTGGTCACCGAACTGGCCAAGATCCGCACGGGCCGAGCCCACCCGAGCCTGCTCGAGCACGTTACCGTTGACTATTACGGCTCGCAGGTACCCCTGAACCAGGCCGCCAACATCAATGCGGAAGACGCTCGCACGCTGAGCGTGGTGCCCTTCGACAAATCCATGGTCGGTCCCATCGAAAAGGCCATCATGACCTCCGACCTGGGGCTGAATCCGACCACCTCCGGCGTGAATATTCGTGTCCCCCTGCCGGCGCTGACCGAAGAGCGTCGTGCCGACCTGGTCAAGGTTGTCCACGCGGAAGGCGAAAACTGCAAGATCGCCATCCGCAATATCCGACGCGACGCGAACTCCCAGCTGAAGGACTTCCTGAAAGAGAAAGAGCTGACCGAAGACGACGTTCGTCGCGGCGAGACCATGGTCCAGCAGCTCACGGACGAGCACACGGGCAAGGTCGATGAGCGGGTCGCGGAGAAAGAACGGGAGCTGATGGAAATCTGACCGTCGTGACTTTCCCTTCGCGTCTTCCACAGCATGTGGCCATTGTCATGGACGGCAATGGCCGCTGAGCTTCCCTGCAGGGCAAGCCTCGAGCACACGGCCACCGTGCCGGCAGCGATGCCTTGCGCCGCGCCGTCGAGGCCGTTGCCCATCGCCGTATCCCGATGATGACGGTCTACGCCTTTTCCAGCGAGAATTGGAAGCGGCCGGCGTTGGAAGTGAAACAGCTGCTCGAGCTGTTCATGCGTGCCCTGACCAAGGAAGTGCGCGAACTCGACGAGAACGGCGTGAAGATTCGCTTTATTGGCGATCGCAGCGCTTTCAATCCGGCGCTCCGGGACGGCATGCGCCGCTCCGAGAAGCGCACGGAAAACAACGATCGCCTGATCCTGAACGTGGCCGTCAACTACGGCGGCCGTGCCGACATCGTGGCTTCGGCTCGCGCCCTGGCCGAAGCTGTCCGAGATCGACGCCTGTCTGCAGACGCCATCGACGAAGAGCTGATGAACCAGGTCATGGCGCTCGGCGATGCACCATCTCCGGATCTTCTGATTCGCACCGGTGGCGAACGGCGACTGTCGAACTTCCTGCTCTGGCAGTGCGCCTACACTGAACTCTATTTCAGCAACGTCTTGTGGCCGGACTTCTCGGCCGAACATCTGGACCGGGCGCTGACCGACTTCGCCGGCCGCGATCGCCGCTTCGGTGGACTGAGTCAGGTCCAAAATGCTTAAGACTCGGGTCATCACGGCCCTGATCATCGCTGTACTGGTTATGGCCGCACTGTTCGCCCTGAACAGCACGCCCTTTGCCGTGGTCGCCGCCGTCGTGCTGCTGGGTATCGGTGGATGGGAAGCGGGTCGGCTCGGCGGACTTCGCGGCAATGCCAGCTGCTGGCTATTTGGCGCCGCCCTGCTTCTGGTCGGTCTGATCGTCGGACAGGCGATCGGTCTGATGAACGTGATCCAACTGAACTTCGACAGCGGTAGAATCTCCATCCCGCAGCTGCTGCTGATTCCAGCGGCACTCTGGCTTGCCTTGCTGTGCTGGCTTGCGCAGCCCAGCTTCGGTGACCATGAGTCCGGGCC
>JBCDLQ010000441.1:0-2920 GCA_039414335.1 Pseudomonadota bacterium
ATCTCTTCCTGCGACTGGAAGACTAACGGTCTTGGAGAATCAATCTGTTCTTCATTTGCCGGGTCAATAGGACGTTCTTTCTCATTGACTGAGCAACCGACCAGCAATAGGCTCAACAACACAACAAAGGCGAACCACGCAAGCAGGCGCATGAATTATCTCCAGTAGTTTCCTTGGTCCAACCCCCGCCAATCTCTCACTCTTGACATGATAGGTCTACCCTTTACTCACTTTTTCGGAAGCAGGGATCACAACATGGATCTGGTCGTCTTCGACCTCGACGGAACGCTGTTGAATGCGGATCATTTTATCTCTGCGCGCACAGGGCGAGTGCTTCAGGAGCTGACAAGGAATGAAGTGGCCTACACGGTGGCCACCGGTCGCTCTATTTATTCAGCGCGCACCGTGCTGAATGGCCATGTGTTTGGCCTGCCCCAGATATTCCGAAACGGCGTCATGACCTGGAATCCATCCACCGGGGTCCTGTCTCGAAATCACTGCCTGACCTTAACGGAAATCGAGCCTGTGATCACGGTGATGCTGGCCCAGGATCTTTCGCCATTCATCGCCACGGTCGAGCAGGACGACAGCCATCGCATCTACCATCCGCCCGTGACTCAAGAGGTCGAGCGCCGACTAGCCGACTATTTCACCAAGGCCCAGGACCTGACCGTTAAACCGTTGGCCGAACTGTCACCCGATGCGGCTATCGTTGGTATCAGCGGTATCGGCGACCGGGGCCCTATTGACCGAATTGCAGCACTCATCGAAGAAGAGCCTCATCTTGTCGCCTACTCCGGCAATTCATTCGAAGGTGATGCCTGGCGCTGGATCGACATTCACCACATCGACGCCACGAAGGGCAACGCCGTAACCCGCTTGCGCAAGGAACTTGGCGCAACCCAAGTGCTGTGTTTTGGCGATGGCCAGAATGACCTGTCGATGTTTGAGATCGCCGACGAGAGCTTTGCGCCGGCCAATGCCGCCGACGAAATCAAGTCGCGAGCCAGCAGCGTGATTGGTCACCATGACCAGGACGGCGTCGCGAACTATCTGGTCGAGCGCTACTCGCTGCAGCTGGATTGACGAGGGCCTGATTTCGCTGCAGGGGGTTATGCTCATAACGCCTGGTTTGCCCCGACTGGTCCTTCGAGGCAGACGGACAGCCTAGCAGCCCATAACGATTGCAGGCCAACAGCGATGCATCCGCAAAGTTCGACCCGCTTCTGCTTGAGGCTGCAGCCGGATGCCATGGGGAGCCGAATCAGATTCGATCCTTCAGGGGCACGTCGATCAAGTGGCCCTTGCCGGCTGCTGCACTGGCCGTGGCGCGAAGACCAACCCGGCGATGAAAACGGTCGAGAAAAAGGTGGTATTGGCAGCCGCTGCGAATCCACCGAATGGTGCAGGAACCAGGGAGACCACATTTCCAACCGTAGGGAGCGTGACCACCGGGTTCAGCAACACCAACCACCAGGGAAAGTCCGCGCGTTTTCGAACGATCGAGAACGCCATCACGATGGTGAGCACCAAGCAAGCGAAAACGATGACCGCCTGATAAAAACCCAGTAGCACGCCAAAGTCATCGATCACTGGTGTGATCGTGTCAGTTCCTGATACGGCTTGAATAGCGATCGTCATCGGCCAGTAAGTGCAGTGAAAGACAATACCGGTCACCACGAAAACGCTCCAGCTAGTCGTAGCGAGCCCGCGCTCGATTCTACTGGCACGGGCGAATCCTGCCGACAAGGCAGGCAACGCGAGCAGCCAGGTGGTGAGCGCGAACAATCCGAGCGCAACACCGATTCTCACATCGCCCAAGGGCATGATGGACAGCACTTCCAGGCCACTGAGCCCTGGTGGAATCGGCTGTGAAATGATGAAAAAGTCAGCCACCATATTCACCAAGCCACCGATGATGGCAACAACGCCGAGGGCCCGAATCGTCGATTCTTTCATCCCTCGCCCCTGGGGATCATTCCGAGACTCCGCGGCAATACAGCGAGTGTCATAGGCCAATTCATTAGTAGGCTCTTACCGAAGGCCCACACTGGACGGGCAGGCGTCACGTCCAGGATCTCCTCAGCGCGGATCGAGAATGCCGCTTGCTTGCGGTTGCGCGAGTTCAGCCGCATCAACCACCAGATTCAAAGCCGTAAGCTCGCTATCGGACACCGTTTCCAGACGCTCGACCAGTGCGATAAAGCGTTGGCGTTCTTCGTCGGTGACAAGGCCGGCCGTATAGTCCTCCAGCTTACCGATGTACTGGGGCCGTTGCCACGGCGTGGCACCGCCCGGATGAGCGTTGGCCCGCGTCTTCTCATCCGCGATAGTCTGACCGTTCCGAGTGGTAATGACCATGCGGCCGCCGTAAGCCTGTACGTTCGGGTCCGGGTCGTGATAGAGGTCCTCCCATCGCTGATCAAACTGCGTCTCGATCCGGGCCATCAGACTGCGGAGTTCATCTTTCTCCTCTGCCGTCATCTGATAGGTACGGTCCTTATGAAACTCGCCGCTTTGAATGCATCGGGCAATGGCAAACATGATGCTGTGATCGAGCGTGCCACGCGGCGAATCGGGATCGATCTTCTGTGGGTCCTGAGCATCCGTACCGATGACGTGATGAGTATGGTGGCTGGTTTCGAGCACGATTTTCTCGATCTGATCCAGGTCGACATCGCCATTGTCCTTTTGTGGCAGCTGATTGCGCAACTGCAACGCCAAATCGATGATTGCCTGGCCCTGGTACTCAAAAGCATGCTCTTTGGGATAGGTCTTCAAGATATTGCGCATCGGGTCGCTGGCCGAATCAATCAATTCAACCCGATAGGTGGCCTCAGGATCGTCGCGACCGTCCAGGAAGCGCTTGATGATGCTGTCCACGCCCTCATAGACCGGATTCGGGCCTTTGATTCCGTGC
>JBCDLQ010000442.1:0-2914 GCA_039414335.1 Pseudomonadota bacterium
GCCAAAACTACTGCGGGTCCAGAAGGAGGGGTTTCGATGGCCTCGCTGGTGGATGATTCTTTGGCGCTGGATTCCGTTTCATCGTTTTCGAGCTGACGCGACAGGTCCGAAACGTAGCCCGCTATTTCCTTCTGTTCGCGCAAATCGGCGAGCAAGCGGCTGATGGCTCGGGACAGGGTGCCAACCTCGTCCTTGCCGCCAATCTCGATCACTTGGTCATATTCCCCTTGCGCTGCATCGTCAGCAACCTGGGCAAGCGCTTGTACAGGCCTCGCGATTCGGCGAGCAACGAGTACCGACAGCAGCAATGCGATCAGGATGGCGACGACTCCGGCGCCGATCAGGGCCGTGCGAATGCTTCGATGCCCTGCCAGTTTGGCGTCCAGGGAATCGATCGTGATCACGGCACCGAGCACGGATCCTGTCTGATCTTGAATCGGTTCTGCGCGTCCCACCCAGTTTTCGCCATCAATCATGACGTCCAACCGTTCAACCGGCGATCCGGCGAGGAGCGCATCGCGGGCCGATCCGCTGAGGGCGTCAATCAAATGATCACTGTGTTCATTTTCCAGCGTGCTGGCCACAGCTCCCATCGCTTCTTCAGCCGCGCTGAGAAAGACGATGTCAACCCCCGCGACCTGCTTGATTTGATTGGCGACGTTGTTGTCGATCACCATGCCAGTGACCAGGTATCCGACGAGTTCAAAAGCCGTTGTGACGGGCACAACGGCCGCGCTGTAGAGACGGCTGCCCTCGCGCCAGGGTCCGTAGTCAGGGATCAGTTCTTCCATCACCGACTGCACCATTGGATGATCTGCACGGGACTCTTCACCGCGCAACGGCCGGTCAGTCCGAACGAGAATACCGCCGTCCTGGTCCAACATCATGGCCACATCAAATCCCATTTCGACTCGCCGGGCATCAACCTGGTCGAGGATCGAACGGGTATCGATACCGTCTTCGGAGCTCAACCCGCCGCGAATGGCTTCGACCAGATAGGCAGTGAAGTGTGGGTCGGCCGCGAGCAAATCAGTCGCCAGTGCCACTTCTCGCGCCGTGGTTTCCTGAAGGAATCGTTGAGTGGATTGACTCGTGGACAAGGAATCTGTGACCGCACTGTCGGCGACCCGTTGTCCAATCAAGGTTGCACCACCGACCGCCATAACGACGGCGAGGGTCACCAGAACAACAGAAACCAATGCAATCCGGGAAGCAAGTGAGCTCATGGCAAGACCGAGTTCGGGTTCGAGCATGAGTGTAGCGCAAGCCAGTCCTTGGACTGAAATCCTTGAGGGACTTAGTAGCGCCGTCGCCTCCGACGCAGCCGTTCTCTTTGTGGCGCAATCTGTCTGACGGTCGCGCGTAAATCGATGGGCTCGAGTTCGATGGCTTCTGCACCGATCGTTACCGTAAGCTGCACAGGGTCTGACCGCTCATGCCAGGCGGTCAGGGTACCGCTACCGAGTGGCAGGGCGTCAAACACGAATCGTCCATCGTTATCGGGTCGGAGATGATAGGGCGTATTGACAACAACAATGTGTGCCGACATGCCCGGATGTACGTTGCAAAACACTCGAACGAGTCCTGCCGTGTTGAACGTATGGGTCTCGCCGTCACTGCGCCCGTAGAGTCCGAGATCAAAGCGGTTGCCCGGTGATGATGAAAAAACGTTGTGCAGGATCGGATCACTATTCGGAAAACGAACCTCTGTGCCTGTTTCAATCACCAGTACACGCGGCACAAAACTACGTCGGGCAGTGGTCAGGAGAAACTCGTCATCCGATGGAACGAGTTCCCCAGGGACTTCGGGATCGAAATAGACCACCGCTTCACTGAGATCGACATCGGCTGTAATCGGCTGGCCCTGATCGTTGACGAGGCGGACCCTGCCGCCCAGGGTCTGTGTCGGAATCGGGTCGCTGTCTTCATTGGAACGCGGGTCTACGGCTTGTTGATTTTCGCCGTGCGCCGTGAGCTGGTGAGAGTCCTGACGAGTATCCTGAGGCTCGGACTCGACGCGCGTTGATTCGTTCTGATGAGAAGCGTTTGTCGAGACCTGGGCTTGCAACGGACCTGCGATCAGGCACAGGCTCACTGCCAATGTCAGGCAGACAGAGCAGGATTGTCTAGCGGGGAAATTCATCGGACAGCATCATAGGCCTTCGGGAATCGCAGCAGGCATCGTATCAGCAAGCGCGTAAGGCATCATCGCCGCTGAAGATTCCCGATCAGCGGTGTAGCATTCAGACCTTCGTAAGGAACACCAGAAAGGAGAGGTGATCATGGTGGACTGGACGCTACGCAATGCTCAGGCAGGTGATGAGGATCGGATTCTGTCGCTGATCCACGATCTGGCGCTTTATGAAAAGGAACCCGATCAGGTCAAGGCGACCCCCGCCGATGTCACTCAGGCGCTGTTTTCTGATCGACCCACCGCCGAATGTGTGTTGGCGGAGCGAGACGGCGAGACACTCGGCTTTGCCTTGTTCTTCACCAATTATTCCACCTGGACCGGCCGACCAGGCCTCTATCTTGAAGATCTGTTCGTGCGTGAATCTGCCCGGGGGCTGGGTATTGGCAAGGCACTGCTTCTCCGTCTGGCCGCGATTGCCCGTCAACGCGACTATGGCCGTATGGAGTGGAGCGTTTTGGACTGGAATCAGCCCGCGATCGATTTTTACGAGTCGCTGGGTGCGAGGCCGATGGCTGGCTGGACGGTCTACCGCCTGGATCAGACGGCGCTGGCGGCGCTCACCGATTGAACGACCGTTACAAGTTGTTACAGAAAGAGGCTTCAAAAAATGACTTTTCTCACGGTCCGCCCTACGACAGGCGACGTACAATAGCCCGTCTATTCTGAACTGAAGAGTGAGCCATGCGATTGCTGTTCATCGCTCTGGCAGTCTGCTACAGC
>JBCDLQ010000443.1:0-2887 GCA_039414335.1 Pseudomonadota bacterium
GAAGGATCTGCCTGGTGTGGTAACGCACACCAGGCAGATCCTTCACACGGCCACCGCGAATCAGGACTACGGAGTGTTCCTGCAGGTTGTGCCCTTCGCCACCGATGTAGCTGGTCACTTCATAACCATTGGTCAGGCGGACACGAGCAACCTTCCGAAGGGCCGAGTTCGGCTTCTTCGGAGTCGTCGTGTAGACACGGGTGCACACGCCGCGTTTCTGCGGAGAGGCTTCCAGCGCCGGGACGTTGGACTTGTACTGCTTCGGCCGCCTTGGCTTGCGGACCAGTTGATTGATCGTCGACATAAGAAATTCGTTTTTTCAAGGCCTTCAGAAAATAAACGACAGACACGCGCAAGGGCGGTCTGCCGAAGAACGGGAATTCTAAGGGGTCAATCGAGGACTGTCAAGGACCGCCAGGCGCTTCCTGGTCAAGCCCTTTTTTGCCGGGGAGGCAGTGAAAACGCTGGCGATTGGAATCGGCAAGGACGATTTCGAAAGAGGATCATAGCCCAAGATTTCGAATACGACCAGACTCCGTGGCGATTTTCTTGCGCACGGGCCTTGGCGGTCGCCGCAGGCGCGTCAATGCTGGCTTTGACTGCGTCGCACCAGCCAATCGGCGACGATCAGATTCGGCACCCAGCAGGCCCAGGCGATCAGCGGATAGGTCTCCTTGAAATTCAAACCCGCAGCACCGGATAGTCCGAGCTGGATGCGCAGCGTGACCACGGCGAATGTCAATGCGAAATTCCGGATCATCCACTCGCGATGCCGATGGATGCGCCCCGCAGGCACGGCTTTCAGCGCCAGGGCACCGGTGATCAACCAAATCAGGGCCAGAAAAAAGAACCCGGACTTCGACACCAACCCACCAAAGGCGAAGAAGGCCATGTAGCCTCCAGCCAGACCACCGATGGCTACGCCAAACCCCAGGTAGACCCGCCCCATCCAGCGATGGGCCTGGAGCGCGCGTGCCCGAATCCCGGGCAGGAATTGAAAGGGACCCAGCAGCAAGGCGACGGAAGAGCCGAAGATAGGCGCCAGGATTCCCAGCGTCTCCCGCTCGAACACGCGCTTCATCTGCGGATGGACCAGGTCGCCCGGCGGAAACAGTGTGTAGGCCACGACGGCATAGATCACGATGAGCACCGACCCCAGCGTCATCGCGAACCAGGCCAGGCTCGACATCTTGAGACGTCGACTCATGAAGCCCGCGCCTTCTGCCAGAGAAAGCCATAAACCACCAGCGAGAGCCCGATGTAGAGCGTATCCACGAGCAGACGGCGGGTCGGTTTATCGCGGGAGCGGGTCAGATCCAGCACCATCTGATGCAGCAGGAAGGTGTAGAGAATGTAGTAGAGAAAGGGAATCGCATGGACCCAGACCGAGAAGTCGGAAGCCTGCTTGCCAAACCAGGACAGGATCAGATCGATCTGGGCGTAGATCCCGAAAAACCCCAGGCCGGCATTGATGAACATCCATCGGACCTTGTCCGGGCCGAAAATCGTCAGGTAGAAGATCAGGTACACGAAGCAGGCGAAACCGCCGTGTGCATAGAGAAAACCCAGGCCCGGGCCGTCGTCGGAATAGGCCATGAGGAAGCCCGATAGGCCAAACATCCCCATGTGGACCAGAAAGAAGGGATAGATGAAGTAGCCGGGCATGTCATCGCCCTGCTTGTAGACCCTACCGTTAATCTCCATTTCCGTGTTGAGCTTCATCGGTGTAGGCCTTCGATACGCTGGCACTTATGGGCGTCGCAGGATGAACTCAGCAATGGAGACGTGCCTCAAGCCGGACCTCGCATCCACAGCCAGCCGTAGATCAGCACCGACAGGACAATGTAGAGCGTATCGATCAGCTGTCGGCGCGCCGGATCTTCCCTCGAACGGGTCAGGTCCAGCACCATCTGATGGATCAGAAAAGTGTAGAGGACGTAGTAAAAGAATGGGATCGCATGAACCCAGGCCGAAAAATCGCTGACTTCCTTCCCGAACCAGGACAAGATCCAGCCGATCTGGGCATAGATGCCAAACAGCCCCAGGCCCGCATTGATCAACATCCAGCGAACCCGGTCCGGGCCGAAGATCGCCAGATAGAAAATCAGATAGATAAAGCAGGCAAAGCCGCCGTGCAGATACAGGAAGTGAAGCGGGGCACCGTCGTCGGCGTAAGCCATGTAGAAGCCCGACAGGCCGAAGGCCCCCATGTGCACCAGGAAGAAAGGGTAGACCGTATACCAGGGCACCGTATCGCCCTTCTGATAGGTCTTGCCGTTGATCGTGAGTTCACTGTGGAGTTTCATGACGCGAGCGAAGCGTGTGCCCTGGGCAGCCCATAGTTGACGCGCCTCACCTTACACGCTTTGTTCGGAGCGCACGAGGCGCATTACTCCTGACCGGCCACCGTCATTCGATCGACCAGCAAGGAGCCGGTCTGCAGGTTGTAGCGCGTGTCGATGTCATCGCCAGCGGCCACCAGGCCCTGCAGCATCTGGCGCAGGTTGCCGGCGATGGTGATCTCCTCTACGGGCCAGGCGATCTGACCGTTCTTGATCCAGAATCCAGCCGCACCTCGCGAGTAGTCGCCGTTGACCAGATTCACGCCCTGCCCCATCACCTCCGTGACCAGCAGCCCCGTGCCGACCTGGGCCAGCAGCTCGTTCCGACTGCTCAACGGCGCATCGAGGGCCAGATTGCGGATACCGCCCGCGTTGGCGGTGGACTCCAGCCCCAGACGACGGGCCGAATAGGTGCTCAACACATAGCGCGCCAGCGTGCCTCGATCGACCAGCGCGCTTTCTCGTGTAGCCACGCCGTCGGCATCAAAGGCCGACGAACCGGGCCCACCGGGCAAGCGCGGAGACTCGATCAGACTGAAGGCCTC
>JBCDLQ010000444.1:0-2868 GCA_039414335.1 Pseudomonadota bacterium
GACATGAGTCCCTCAATCATGGACATAGGGACCCGACCGGTTCGGCTCCCCTAGCAGTTGAGCGCCCGGCACAGGCGCACCCCTATTTTAGTCTAAAAACGCTACTCACCTGTACGTAGCGTCATGTCTAGAATAATTGTGACAAGGGCGTGAATGCAATGATTTTCGCGTCGGGGCCGTGGCCGGCTCATCGCCAGCAATCCGAGTCTGTCTGGCGGCTCAACAAACAGTCGAGCTGACGCTGATGCACCGAGGTCAATGCCAATCGGTTCCGTAAGCCTGATTCCAGGGCGCGCAGGCGCGATTCGCCCTGCTCGGCTCGGTCCGTCAGCAGCTCGATGCGCGCCAGCTGCAGCGCCAAAATCTGGGCCAGCGGGTGATCCGTGCCAAAAGCGGCATCGTAGTCATCGATCAATTGCTGCAGCTCGGCCTCGGCCCCGTCGTACTGGGCGGTATTGATCAGCGCTTCCGCCTGCAGGGCCCGTACGTTCAGTACCCACCAGTTGGTCTCAGCCAGGCCTTCTCGCATCAACGTCAGGATTCCGGTCAATTCCTGCAATGCCAGGTCAGGCTCGCCCCGAGCCAGTAGTAGATGCCCTTCAAGGCTGCGGGAATACAGGGTCGCGACATGGTCCATGCCCCGCAACTCACTCCATCCACTGACGGCAGACTCGATCATTGCTTCGGCGGCATCCAGATCGCCGGTCTTGATCAACAGGCGGGCCAGATTGTGCTGCGCTCGGGCTACCGCGCCATGCCCTGGGCCATAGGCGGCTTCGCGCAGGGCCAGGGAACTTCGGAAGAGGGGCTCAGCCCTCGCCAGATCGCCGCGGTCCTCGTGGGCGCTGGCCAGGTTATTGATGTAGCTGGCCGACGAAATTTCTGGCGCACCGCTGAGTGCATGCAGCTCGAGCGCGCGCTGGTACTGCTCGATCGCCAGATCGAATTCCCCTCGATCATGGAGCATGCTGCCGTATTCGTTGGCGTCGTGGTGAAGCCCGGGGTGCGCCTCTCCGAACAAGCGAATCCGAAGATCCATGCTGGCCTGCAGCGCTGCGCGCGCCGATTCATAGTCACCCATCACCACATGGGTCTGGGCTTTGGCGCTGAGCGTATTGGCAAAACTTGGGGTGGTGGCCTGTCCGGCCGCCTGTTTGACCTGAAGCGATTCCTCGAACGCAGCAATCGCCTCCTGAAGGCGATCCAGATCCTGATGGCTCAGACCCAGGTTATGCAGCATTCGCCCCAGACGCTGTTCGTCGCCGGAGGCCCTGTGTACCTCGACCAGGTCAGCGAAGATCGTCGCGGCCGCTTCCGGCTGATCGCTTTCTAGCAACCATAAGGCCTGATGGTTGCGCGTCTCACTGACCACCTCGGCCGGCAGGCCCGGCGAACGCTCAACCACCGCCAATGCCTGATCCAGATGCGGCCGTGCCGCCTCCAGGTCGTCTTTCAGCGTCAGCCAGTACCCCAACAGACTGCTGGCTCGAGCCGAAGTGGCGGGCACCTCGCTGGTCGCCGCCTGCGCCAGCAGTTCAACGGCTGGCTCATGATCCTCCAGCCGGAGGTAGACCTCACCCAGGGCCAGCTGCAGACGCGCTCGAAGCTCAGCCTCGAGCTGATCATTGGCCATGATGCGCTGGTAGCCCTGATTGACCACATCGCGAACGCTCACTTCCCGCCCTTGCGCACGGGCTGGTTCGGCGGCGGCGATGGCATCGAGCAGGAAGCCCAGCACCTGCTCGCCATGGCGCGCCTCGATCAGCGCCCTGCTTTCAGCCTGTTCGGCGCGCTGATAGTCATCGCTCCAGACCCACAGCACGATGAGAAGGGCCAGCGACAACAATCCGGCCGACCCCACCGCTGCGCTGTGACGTTGAATGAACTTGTGGGTGCGATAGGTCCACCGACCCGGCATTGCCTCAACCGGGCGCCGTTCCAGAAAACGGATGACCTCTCGACGGAGTTCGGCTGCCGTGCTGTAACGATTCTCCGGGACCGTGCGGCTGGCCCTACCGATGACCGCAGCCAACTCTTCGGGAATGGGCGATCGGTCATTGGAATGACCGTGATCAAGCAAGGTGCCGAGCAAGCAACCGAGACTGAAGATGTCACTGGCCGTGGTCACCGCTCGCCCGGCCCGCTGTTCGGGGCTGGCGTAGCCAGGCGTATATCCCTGCGCCAGAGTGAAGCTGCCGCGCGCCGTTTCGGCGCCATCCTGAGCATCAGGCGATGTCTCATCGCCAGACTCACTGAGCATCTTGGCGATTCCGAAATCCACCAGCACCGGCTCACCTTGTGGAGTCACCAGCACATTGCCCGGTTTGATATCCCGGTGGATCACCAGGTGCTGGTGCGCATGGTGGACCGCGTCACAGATTCGGATGAACAGGCGCACACGATCACGCACGGAGGGGCCTTCGGACTCCAACCAGCGCTTCAAGGGACGGCCATCCACATGGTCCATGACCAGATAGGGTTGACCACCCTCGGTGGTTCCCCCGTCCAGGAGGCGGGCAATATGGGGATGCTGGAGATCGGCCAGAATCTGGCGCTCTCGCCGGAAACGCTCCATGGCCTGCAGGCCCGCATGGCCTCGGATCACCTTGATCGCGACGCGATGGCGATATTCCCGGTCGTGACGCTCGGCCAGGTAGACCTCGCCCATACCGCCGCGACCGATCCGGTGCAGCACGCGATAGGCGCCGAGGCGCTGGCCCTGCTGCAGGCCCGTACGATCCAGATCGGCGGCCACGGCCTGAACGGCAGACTCCAGCGGTGAGTCATCCCCATCGGAACAATCGATCAGGCGCAGAATCTCGTCGACCAGTTCGGGTTCATCGGTACATTGATCGATCAGCCAGTCGC
>JBCDLQ010000445.1:0-2866 GCA_039414335.1 Pseudomonadota bacterium
AACGCGGCGTCGGCACGATCGAATCGAGGCTGAGGTGGTCTCGGGTCAGTGTCGGAAGGATTCCGACCAGCGCGATCCGACTGTCAGCCTTGGCCGCATTCTCCTGGGCAATCTTGTAGACCTCCAGCGTTTCGTCTTCGAGACGGCGCAGGCAGTCTCCGCCTAGCTCCAGGGGCGACAGATTGGCCTCCATGTTGAACAGGCCCAGTTCGTGGGTAAAGCGCGGATCCTCCGTATGCTCGAGAATTTCCATGGCAGTCAGGGCCGGTCTGGAGGCCTTGTCTACCAGAAACATCTCCTGCTCGGCCCCGATCCGGCGAATGCCTTCCTCGATCATGCCGTTGGTGTGCATATCTTCGAGTGCTCGAACCTCGTCGAGCAGCGCTTTCATGAAGGCGCGTCGAATATTTTCGTCGGTGCCCTGCTGAACGTTCTGTTCGCCCATTGCAATCACTGCCCCTGCGGTCTTGGCTGGAGCATAGCCGACTGGCCGAGAACGGGCAAACATGCTTGTCTCTGAGTGACGGCTGTGCCAAGCTTGACCTCATTGCGACCGCAATTTCATAACGTATACAAAGGGTAGAGAAATGACCGACAAACCTTGGCTTGGGCAATACCGTGCCAACGTGCCGGCCGAAATCGACATGACCGAATTCAATTCGGTACCGGATGTCATCAACAAGAGCTGCGAGACCTACAGAAACACCGTCGCCTTCGCGAATTTCGGCGCCGAGCTGACCTATGACCAGGTCGACAAGCTCAGCGCCGCTTTTGGCGCACAACTCCAATCCATGGGCCTGAGCAAGGGCGATCGCATCGCGATCATGATGCCCAACGTGCTGCAATATCCACTCGCCGTCTTTGGCGCGCTGCGTGCCGGGCTTGTGGTGGTCAACACGAATCCGCTCTACACCGCACGTGAGCTCAAGCACCAGCTCAAGGATTCTGGCGCCAAGGCCATCGTGATCATGGAGAACTTCGCCAGCGTGCTTGAGGCCGTGGTCGACGATACGGACGTGGAACACGTGATCCTGACCAGCATGGGCGACATGATGCCTACGCTCAAGGGCATGATCATGAACTTCGTCCTGCGCAAGGTCAAGAAGATGGTGCCGCCCTACTCGCTGCCCGGCGCTCTGCAGTTCAAGAGCGTTCTGGCCCAAGGCGGGAGCAAGTCACTCAGCGCCCCGGACCTGACCCACGAAGACCTCGCCTTCCTCCAGTACACCGGTGGCACCACGGGCGTCTCCAAGGGCGCGATGCTGTCCCACGGCAACATGGTGGCCAACATGCAGCAGTCCTCGGCCTGGCTGGGTGAGCTGGCTCGTCCTGGTAAGGAAACGATCATCACCGCGCTGCCGCTTTATCACATCTTCGCGCTGACGGCGAACTGCCTTGTCTTCCTGAAGATGGGCGGTCGCAATGTCCTGATCACCAACCCCCGCGATATGCCGGGATTCGTCAAGGAACTGGCGAAGGAAGATTTCACATCGATTACCGGCGTCAACACGCTGTTCAACGGCCTGCTCAACACACCGGGCTTTGCCGAACTCGATTTCTCCAACCTCCGCCTGACTCTGGGTGGCGGTATGGCGGTTCAACGCGCCGTCGCCGATCGTTGGAAGAAGACGACCGGCATACCGCTGATCGAAGCCTATGGCCTGACCGAGACGTCTCCAGCCGCCTGCATGAACCCCATGGATCTGACGGATTTCAACGGCGCGATCGGACTGCCGATTTCCTCGACCTCCTGCAAGGTCATCGACGAGGAAGGGAACACGCAACCCGTGGGAGAAACGGGCGAACTCTGTGTCCAGGGCCCGCAGGTCATGCAGGGCTACTGGCAGCGTCCTGAAGAGACCGCCAAGGTACTCGACGATGGCGGCTGGCTGCGCACGGGCGACATGGCGCGTATGGATGAAGAGGGCTACTTCTACATCGTCGACCGCAAGAAGGACATGATCCTGGTCTCGGGATTCAACGTCTATCCGAATGAGATCGAAGACGTGGTCGCTGACCATCCAAAGGTGGTTGAAGTCGGCGCGATCGGCGCACCGGACGAGAAGTCAGGTGAAGTCGTGAAAGTCGTCGTTGTCCGCAAGGACGACAGCCTGACCGTCAAGGAAGTACGCGAGCACTGCCGCAAGGAACTGACCGGCTACAAGGTACCCAAATACGTCGAGTTCGTGGATGAACTGCCGAAGACCAACGTCGGCAAGATCCTCCGTCGCGAACTGCGCGACCAGTTCGGCGAAGCGAAGAGCTCCAGCGACTGAGCCTGGCCTCCGCTAACACCCTTCAAGGCGAAGCCAGCCAGCTCGACTCATCGGGCTGGCTGGCCAGACCCGACGTCCCCACACCCACCAGCCGAATGGCGAATTCCGGGTGCCAATCGAGCCACCCCTTGAGCAAGCCCAGTGCCGTGTGTTCGATCAACTCTGCTTCCCGCGTATAGCCCGCCAGTGTTTGACTGCGGGTAATCGTCGAGAAGCCGCTGGAGCGAAGCTTGAGCGTCACCGTGCGCGCATGCAGGTTCTTCTTCAGCAAAATTCCCGCCACTTTCGCCGACTGCGACTTGATGATGGCCTCCAGCTGTGAAACTTCGGTCAGGTCCTCGCCGAATGTCGTTTCCTGACTGACGGAGCGACGCAAACGCGCCGCCTTGACCGGACGATCATCGATTCCGGCCGCTCGCTTCGCCAGACCAGGACCCGAGGCCCCGAACAGATCCACGAGCACATCGTGTGCCGTCTTTCTGAGTTGGCCAGCGGTGTAGATACCCGCATCGTGCAGTTTCTGCGCGGTACGCGGCCCGACGCCCCACAAGCTCCGCACGGGGAGTGGATCGAGGAAACGATGGACCGCA
>JBCDLQ010000446.1:0-2851 GCA_039414335.1 Pseudomonadota bacterium
CTCGGAAGGGTCCTTCGCTGAACACGAAGCCGGCAAATAACTCGCCCACCAGGCGCTCGGCGTCAACGCCGTCGCGACCCCCGAAGGTGTTGCCTTCGATGAACAGATCTCGCCCTATGGCGCGGCCTTCCGTACCCAGAAACAGGTACCAGGTGCGGCCGCCGGGTTTGAAAAAGGCCGAGCCGGACACGGCCGGCGTGATTCGTGGCGGGCCGTAGTCGTTTCTCAATCCTTGTCCCCAACGCAAGAAACCACCGATGCTGGCGTGCGTGTAGGCATTGCCCAGGGTCATGCCACCGAAGTAGCTGGCGTCAAAGCGCCGTCCCGTCGGTGTTTCCAGCGGATTGATGCGGCGCAGGCGGTCATAGCCGAGGAGGAAGGTCGGTTCGTTTTCCAGCTGTTCACTCCAACCGACGGGCCGTGGCGCGCCGATCAGACGGTGGACGGCTTTCTGAATCTGCTTGCCGCCAGCGGCCGGACCGGCGATGCCCAGACCGACTCGAATGCGGTCGGCACCCCGGGCCTGCACCGTGCCGGTCTTGAATTCTACGTTCAGCCAGCCCGCATAGAGCCGGTCGTCAGGTGGAAGGCCCGGCTCCTCGATGTCCGCTGGCGTAAAGATGTTGTGGCTGATCGACAAGCTGTAGGGCAGCGTGTCGGCCTCATTGAAACCCGGGAACCGTCGAGCGACGGATTCCAGCCAGCTGGGCGGATTGCGCGTCTGACCGACTCGAGTCAGACGCACGCCGCTCGTGTAATAGCGGTCCTCGCCGGCAAAGATATCGTTCTCATATTCGGCGACCCACAGCCCGGTGGCTGCCTGGTCCGTCTCGGCCCAGACGGACGAGGTTATCAAGGCTGCTGCGATCAGCAGCTCGAATCTCGACCCTGACATCGATGGATACTCCTTACCAGATATTGACCCTTTCCTCCGGCGCGACAAACAGCTCGTTGTCCTCGCCGACCCCAAAGGCTTCATACCATGCATCCATGTTTCTGACCACTCCATTGACGCGATATTGAGCGGGTGAGTGCGGGCCGCGGATCAAGCGTGAACGCAGTGACTCTTCCGTTTCGATCGTGCGCCAGACCTGAGCCCAGGCCATGAAGAAACGCTGATCGCCGGTGAAACCATCGAGTACCGGCGATTCCCCGCCATAGTGATCCTGCAGGTAGAGTTTGTAGGCATGGTGGGCAATCGACAAGCCGCCGAGATCGCCGATGTTTTCACCCAACGACAGGCGGCCATTAACGGTCATGCCAGGCAAGGGCTCGAAGCGGTCGTACTGGGCGGCCAGCCGGCTGGTGCGCTGGTCGAACTGCTCACGTGAGGTGTCCGTCCACCAGTTGCGCAGTACGCCCCTGGAATCCGAACGCGAACCCTGGTCGTCAAAGCCATGGCCCATTTCATGACCGATCACACCGCCGATGGCGCCGAAGTTGATCGCCGCGTCCGCCGCCGGATCAAAGAAGGGCGCCTGCAGGATGGCAGCCGGAAAGACGATCTCGTTGCGGGTTGATGAGTAGTAGGCATTGACGGTCTGGGGTGACATGAACCACTCCCAGTCGCGCACGGATTCATTCAGGCGAGACAGGGAATCGGTCCAGGACCAGGTGCTGAGGCGATCCACGTTGCCGATCAAATCATCAGCCGTCATCTCAACTGTAGAGTAGTCGCGCCAGCGATCGGGGTAACCGATCTTGGGATCGAAGGCGGCCAGCTTGGTCCGCGCTTCCTCGCGCGTAGCCTCGTCCATCCACTCCAGCGTTTCCAGACGCTCGCCGAAGGCACGGCGCAGGTATTCGACCAGCGTTTCCATTTGTGTCTTGTAGGCCGACGGGAAGTGGCGGCGAACGTAGACCTGGCCGATCAGTTCGCCCAACTGGCGCGAGACCAGCGCAATGGCGCGGCGATCGCGGGCCCGCTCCTCTTCAACACCGCCCAGACGACGCTGATAGAACTCGAAGGACGGCTGGCGGAAGGCTTCGCTCAGGAATCCGGCGTGGTTGTCGACCCAGTGAAAAGCGTGCCATGACACCCAATCTTCCACGGAGACTTCGGCAAACAGCTCGGCCGTGGCCTGGATCGCCGTGTTGTTCGTCATGACCATTTCTTCGATGTCGTTGACCTGACGACCCGACAGCAGGGCAGCCCAGGGGAAGCCCGGAGCCAGTTCGTCCAGTTCGGAGCGCTTGATCAGGTTGTAGTTGGCTTCACGGTCGCGCTGCTGGACGCGGGTCCAGTGGACGTTCGCCAGGCGAGTCTCCAGTGCCATCACCGCTTCAGCTCGATCACGGGCCTGATCGACGCCCGCCCGATTCAGGGTGGCTTCGATGTAGTCGACATAGGCCTCGCGGTGGGCCGGGAAGGGCTCATCTTCGCGCAGGTAATAGTCACGGTTGGGCAGGCCCAGGCCACCCTGGGAAACGTGGACCAGATAGCGTTCGGGCTGGCCCGAATCCTGCGTGATGTAGACGCCGATCACCGAATTGGTGCCCCGACGTGCCATCCAGGCCGCCACCTCTTCATGGCTGGAGAGGGTCAGAATCTGACTCAATTCGTCCTGAATCGGCGCCAGACCGTCCTGTTCGATGGTCTCAGTATTCATATAGCTGGCATACAGCGAGGCAATTCGATTCTGGTCCGCGTCATCGGAGCCCGAAGCGTCCTGGATGATGTCATCGACACGCTCTTCCGCGATCAGGGCCAGTTCCGTGAACGCGCCGAAGCGGGCAAAGCCTGCGGGCATTTCGGCTGCATCGATCCAGCCCTGGTTGACGTAGGAAAAGAAGTCATCACCGGGCTGGACCGAGTCACTGATGGCGTCGGTTTCCAGGCCCCAGTTGCCCA
>JBCDLQ010000447.1:0-2850 GCA_039414335.1 Pseudomonadota bacterium
ATGGCCTGGGAAGACCGCACACCCTTCGAGGCGATCGAAGCCACTTACGGGCTCAAAGAGAAAGGCGTGATCAAGTTGATGCGTGCTGAACTCAAAGCCAGCAGCTTTCGCCTGTGGCGGGAGCGTGTCAGCGGCCGCAAGACCAAGCATCGCGCCCTGCGACCCGAGGGCGTTTCCCGTGGCTACTGTCCCACGCAGTACAAGCACCGCTGATCCCCCCAGTACCTCCCCCTCCAAAAGAAATTTCATTCTGTTCGTTCGGATCAGGAGCACGCTCGCATTTGAACAGGTATGGAGTGTGTAATCAGAAGGGAAGGTCCAATGCGTTCAAATTCCTGTATTCGGCATCGAGTGCCGCGAAACCTTGTTCGAGTCGTCGCGCTACTGCTGTTCTCGGTCATGTCCGCGTCGGCCGTGGCCTCTTCGATGGAAGTACTGCCGGGCGTCTCAGCGCCGGGCACTGAAGTGTTGGTCCGAGGCGAAGACTTCATCAGCAACGAGTGGGTTGAGCTGTCGATGGAGATTGAGGGTGGCGGGCCGCCCATTGCCCTTGGCACCGCCTTAACCGATGAATCGGGACGCTTCTTACGGCGGGTCACGCTGCCTGAAGTTGCCCCCGGCAACTACATCATGCTGGCCGTCGTCCGGAATCTCCTCGATACGACGGTGGATTTTCAGATCTCTTCTGGCACCAGCCTGATCATCTCGCCCGATAGGGGCCCTCCACAAACGCCAGTGTCCGTTTCCTTTGGCGATGTCCCGGCGGGTCTGGTCACGATTTTCTACGCTGACGTCCCGGTGATTGGCCCCCTGGCACACGGTGGTGGCGTGTTCGAAGCCCAGTTCACGGTGCCGGCCGATCGACCCGAGCCGCTCGGTTCGTCCACAACGATCCGAGCGACGCTGCAGGCGGGAGGTTCGGTCGTGGCCACGGCTTCGGCTGCTTTTCAGAGCCAGCCCGAAGAAAGCGATGCCGTTACCCTGGCCATTTTTTCCGGGCCGACGCAGCCCCTGTCTCCTGGTGAGGTCTTCAACTTCAGCGGGCGGGTGCAAGTGCCTTCCTTCCGTCAACCTTCCGACTATCAATGGAGCATGGCGGTCCGGGCCACCGATGGTCAGCTGATTCCCGTCAACCTGCGCCCCATCGTGATGGATGCGGCAGGTAACTTCAGCGGTGAGGGCGTGATGCCGGGGCCAGTCTCGGGTGCGGGACTGGTCAATTTCTTGGAGACCACCCCCCTGGGCATGGTCTATCGCTTGCCGGGTAATGGGGATAGCGCATTTCTCGAGGCGGTCAACATCACCTACACGGACTTCGAAGTCCAGAACCTCCGCTTCAAGGTGATGCAGTCCGAAGATAGCGTGCCGATCGAAGATGCGGTGGTCAACGTCTTTGCCAACACGCTCTTCGTTCCCGAAGGTTGGAGTTATGAAGAGGACGGTCTGAATCTCGGAAACGGTCGGGCGGCCAATACAGTCTTCAAGCCGACCTGGTCTGCCTTGCAGGCGCCGCCCAACCAGTATCAAGACGCGGTCCAGCAGATCATCCAGGGCATCGGCCAGCACAACAATGAGATCACGGGGTGTCCCGTGACCCTGACCAGCGGTTTGACGGATGCTCAGGGCGAGTGGCAAACCAACGCGGTACCGTTCCTGAACTGGTTGCTGGATGCGGGCGCGCAAAGCGCTTCCCAGGTCGATATCAACACCACGATCACGGGCCCGGGCAAGGCGACCTTCTCCGTCAAGCTCGGGGCAGTGCACGAGGGGCGCGGTCTGGTCAACGACGATGGAATCTGTACCGGTCAGCGCTTTGATTTCCAGTACGACTACGATACTGATCAGTGGCTGTTCAAGAGCACGCTCGATGGCGATTTCGACGAGCCCTTCAATCCGAATGAGGTCATCGAAGTCTTCCTGCCCGAATGTGGCGAGGCGCCGATCGGTATTCCCGCCGACCCCTACATGCCCGGTCTGCCGTCCAAGGACGTGACGATCTTCAATACGCCCTTCCGCCAGTTCGGTGCCCTCTGGAGCTTTCCTGATGTCAATGGCGCGACCTTCAATGTTGAGGAGGTGCCGCAGCTGCGCCTGCCCCATCTCTCGGCGGTCTTCGGTTTGCTCGAGGATGCCACCGTCTTTATCGATGACGTCGAGATGGGTCAGATGGATGTGGGCCTGGGATCCTGCGGTGCCGATGGGCTGGAGTACGTGCTCGATCTGCCGGAACTGATTGCCTATCCGGCGGGCACCTACACGGGCCGCGTCGAGGCCACCATGCTCGGCGGTCAGGCGGTGCAGCGCTTCTTCCAGATCGATATTCAGCCCGGGCCGACCTGGATCAACCAGGCCAGTGACTTTGACTCACGCCAGATCAACTGGATGCCCAACAAGGTGTCATTGCGAGCCGTCGAACCGACGCGGAGCCAAACGGCCAATACGGGCAACCCAGGCTTTGGTATCGGTCCCCTGGACAATGACAACGAATCCAGCGCCGTGATTACCCAGGTGCTCACGCCTAGTGGCGCTGGCGGACGCCAGCGAAAAGGGGGCGCGAGCAGTACAGCGGTCAGCGAGCCGAATGAACCGGTCAGTAACAGCACGAATGCCAACGGTTCATCCCCATCCAACCCGGTCCCCTTCGGCAGCATGAGCCCGGTGACCGTTCTGGATACGGGCAAGATTCCCCTGTTCCGCTACACCTGGGGCATTCCACCGATCGCTTCCGCGTCCTGTGGTGCAGACGTCTGGTTCGTTGCGCAATATCGCTACTTCGGTGAGGCGATCATGACCAACCACGAGGTTTCCGTCGACGTGACGACAGAGGCCATTGCCCAGGCCGGCCTGGAC
>JBCDLQ010000448.1:0-2842 GCA_039414335.1 Pseudomonadota bacterium
CCCAGTCAATGGCAAAACCCAGCGCCTTGAGCTGAGTGCGCATGTGGGCGATATTGTCGCGCGTCCACTTCGCTGGCGGCACGCCATTGGCCATGGCCGCATTCTCGGCGGGCAGACCGAAGGCATCCCAACCCATGGGCTGCAGGACGCGCTTGCCGTTCATCCGATGGAAACGGGAAATCACATCGGAGATGGTGTAGTTGCGCATGTGGCCCATGTGCAGCTTGCCTGACGGATAGGGGAACATGCTCAGGCAATAGAAGCGGTCACCCTCGCCAGTCTCGGCACGATGCGCCTTGTTCTCCTCCCAGGACTTCTGGATGGCGGCTTCGATGGCGGAGGGGTTGTAGATCTCGGACACGGTGATTCAACTCGGTATTCGATGGTGCTGGACCATCATTGGGGCCGGAACAAGCTGCGAGCCCCCTGGCCCGCAGCGATGGAAATCGGAATTCGTGGCTCAGCTATCGCTTTCGTTCAGCAGCTGGTTGAGCTGCTCCCAGAGCAGGCGAGCCTCGTCACGCATCCGCGTGGCGGTCGCCTGCATCTCTTCCCAGGCAGGGCCCGTGTATTCGGATGCCTGGTCGACGGCCGCTTCGGCACGATCGAGCGCCGCGCGCGCGGCGTCGCGAGCCGATTGCAAGGCTTCTGAGTCTCCGCGGCGGGCCGCATCCAGTGCAGCGGCAGCCTGATCGCGCGCGCGTTCAGCCTGATCCATGGCGTCACTCCAGGCCTCGGCGATCCGAGACTGGGCCCGATCCATGGCCTCCTGGCTGCGTTCGCTCATGTCGCTCATGGTGTCCGCTGCCTCTTCCATAGCATCGGCGGCCTGGTCCATGGCGCTGTCGGCCGCATCGCTGATCCGGTCAGCGGCTTCAGACAGGCGTTCGGAAGCCTGTTCCATCGTCGTTTCAGGCTGCTCGGGCGCTTCGGAATCAGACTGGCCACCGCAGGCAACCAAGCAGGTAGCCAGCAGCAAGAGCGAGGTGATGCGCGTCATCATGTCGGGCTCCTTCTCCTTCGGTCGGGTCGAACGTTTGATTTCGACACTCAAAAGGCAAACTCCCGCGCCGGGCCGCAGAGCCCGAACGCAGGAGTTCTGCGTTGTTCAATCGAGAAGTATGCCCCAATCCGGGCGCGCCCGCATGAGCGCGTCCGGTGTTGCCAGGGCTCAGTTCGCCGCGCGCAGGTTCTTGAAGAACAGGCCGATCAGAACGAGGCCGACGATGAAGAAGGCAATCGACCAGCTGGCGATCAGGTAGCAGCTCATCAGAGCCAGCAGGAGGAAGGCCAGGCCAAAGGCCAGACCGTCTTCGACACGATCGTGGATCAAATCGGTACGGTCGGTCAGCTTGAGCATCAGCTGATCAAGACTCAGCTTGCCGGCGCCCATGAAGGCCAGCGGCACAAGCATGGCCAGCAGCAGCAAAGGAATGCGGTAGTTGCCGCGGAATTCGCCATCTTCGACCACCCGAGAGACGGAGTAGCCTTCCCACAGCTGAGCCAGGCTGTCCCAGCTGGACGGCCAGTGGACGGCGGCAATGGCGACCACGGTGATGACGATCAGGGTAACGGCGAAGAAGCGCGTGAAGAGTCCCAGAAGAATGGCTATGCCCGCCAGAATCTCGCCCCAGGTCACCATGAACCAATTCATGTTGGCCGATAGGATGCCGAAGGGGAAGGCGAAGTCTTGATTGGCGAACCAGTTCGGCGCCTGGGAACCGGCGTTAAACTTGTTCAGGCCAGCATCGAGAAAGGTATAGGCCAGCAGCAGGCGCAGGCCCAAGGGCGCAATCCAGTCGCCGGCAGCACGCAAACGGTCGGTCAATTGGTCATAAAGGTCGAGCATCGGTCTTTCCCTCCAGGGTGATCAGGATGAGTCTGCCTGATCAGACCGGAGTGTTTGCGATTTCATTGCAATTGGCGCTGAAACAGGCCGGATTCTGCGAGTTTCAGGCCGCCAGGGGACGGGGCTGCAGCTTGCGAATGGTCTCGACTTCGGCCAGCAGTTCGGGCAAGGGCGGGAAATTGAAATCCCGCTCGAGCAGCGTCGGCACGGGTCCCAGTCGATCGTAGGCCTTCGCCAGCAGTCCCCAGACCGAATCGGCCACGGCAGCTCCGTGCGTGTCGACGATCAGATCTTCGGCCTCATGGTGGTGACCTGCCACGTGGATATAGGCCACCCGCTCGGCCGGCAGGCCGTTGAGGAATTCGACCGGGTCGTAGCCATGATTGACGCTGTTGACGTGAATGTTGTTCACGTCCAGGAGGAACTTGCAGTCGGCGCGTTCCAGCACTGCCTTGATGAATTCCAGCTCGCTCATTTCAGAGCCGGGGTCTGCGTAGTAGGAAATGTTCTCGACCGCGATCTGGCGGCCCAGCAAGTCCTGGACGCGGGCGATGCGGTCTCCGACCCATTCCACCGTTTCAGGCAGAAAGGGCAGCGGCATCAAGTCGTAGAGATGACCATGCTCCGAGCAGTAGCTCAGGTGGTCGGAGTACAAGGCCGCATCGTGCTCGTCTAGAAATCGGCGCAGACGCGCGATGTAGGTTTCGTCCAACGGTTCGGGTGCGCCGACCGATAAGGACAGACCATGGACCAGCAGGGGATATTGTTCGCTGTAATGGCGGAACTGATGGCCCAGTTTGCCACCGACGCCAATCCAGTTTTCGGGCGCGACCTCCAGGAAGTCCGGTGCCGGCCCTTCGATGTCCCGAAGCGGGCCCAAGAGGGCCCGCCTCAGGCCCAAGCCAGCTCCCTGTACGGGGAATTGCTTGGGATTCATGTCAGACCTCAGACTCAGGCTTCGCCGCAGGAACCTTCACCGCAGGAGCCTTCGCC
>JBCDLQ010000449.1:0-2837 GCA_039414335.1 Pseudomonadota bacterium
GCCGCTCGGCCAGCGCGACGGGGAGATTGCCCATGAACTGGGACAGATGTGCCACGGCAAAAACCGTGCACAAAACCACAGCATGGGCGAGAGACTGGAAATGTTCAAAGAAGACCAGAACCAGAATCGCCAACACGGACAGGGCCAGATTCATACCGCCCAGAAACGGCAGGGCCTGAGCCATGATGCGGTAGGCTTCGGAGTCCCGGTCACCCTGGCGAACCAGCAGCCGAGTCGCGCCATAAGCCTTCAGCCAGAACAATCGAAAAGCCAGGCCCAGCCAAATGGCGTTGGCCAGCATAAGCGTGAAGATGACAATCTGATTCATGAACACGACTCTGGGCCTGAGGCAATTTGGTTCATCAGCACACTCGACATCGATTGGTTCATTTGCCGCCGATCAGACAGGCTGCGTCTTCAACTGCAGGGGTTTCGCTGGAACAGACCGCCATCAGGTCAAGCGCCTTGTCGAGTTCCTCCGAGCGATAGAACAAATCATTCAGTTGGTGTTTGTCCAGAAACCGTTCCGGTCGACTCGCGGGTCGCGGCCAAAGTCGCTTGAAGAGCTTTTCGAATCGCCGCGCCATCTTCGATTGCTTCTTGTCAGGTTGGGCCTTTTGTCGAGCCGCCGCACGCGCGCGAGACAGTCTGTCTTTTTCAACCATGTAGGTCGACTTTTTCGCGAACAGGCCCTGAATCACCACTGCCGGAAAATGTGAGCGCAATAGCTCACCAATCTCGTCGGCATTGAATTCGGTCACGTGGAACGGATTCCACGGTTTCATTCCCGGATCCAGTCTCAACAGGGCATTCGGCGTCGTGAAGACCACAATTCCCCCCGGCGTCAGCACACGCTGGATTTCACCAATATAGACCTCGTAATCGACGATATGCTCGATCACCTGGCAGCTGATGACCACATCAAAAGTGTCAGCCTCAAAGGGAAGCTGCTTTCCGTCAATGAGATGGAACTCGATCCCCGGCGCCTGATTCGTTTCTCGCGCGATTGAAACCGCGTTCTCCGAAACGTCGACCCCGATGACCTTTGCTGCCATTCCAGCCAGAATTTTCGATCCGTAGCCTGTATTGCAACCCAGGTCTAGAACCGTCTTCCCGACCGCACACTTCGCCACCTGGTGATAGGCGAAGGAGTGAATCAGATGAAGAACAAATTCTTCTTCAGATTTGAACTCCTTCGAGTTGATCAATTCGTGCTTTTCGGCCTGTAGGCCAACCATTTCTTCATGTGACAGCATTTTCAGGAATCCAAATTTGAAAAAGGGCTCACTTCACCGAGCAGAATGGAACGAACCTGTCGATACTGCTCCAGGCGATCAAAGTCCTTGGGACCCGGGTTGGGAATTCTGCGCATATCCATGTTCTCGGCGTTATCAGCCAGCTTCACGACCCTGGCAATTTCGTTCACTACAGCGCGGCGCGCAGCCTCGATGCGGGTCTCGCCGTCCAGCTTGGTCAGCGCATCCACCGCTTCCAGAACAGCTGCCGTAAACCCCTCGCGCTGCAGATCTTCCATCGTCACTTCGCAGTCCTCGACGACATCATGGAGGACCGCAGCGATCCGTTCCTCCTCGCTCTTGACCCGCAGCATCACATGAATCGGATGCAGGATGTAAGGCTGCCCCGCCTTGTCGACCTGCCCCGCATGGGCGCGCGCCGCAATCTCGATGGCTCTTTCCAGTGTTGCCATGCTGTATTTCCTCGAACAAATTGTCGCCGGCTTCTGGCCATTTGATAAGGATGGCTGTCACTACTTCCGCAGCAGATTGTCAGTGGAGCTCATGACCATCCGAACCGCCCGCACCTCCTCGCCCCAGGGCGCGATGTTCGTCATTGCAAGCACCAGCGATGAATCGGGGCGTTGCGATACCTGGATGCGCCAGCCCCAATCCGGGCCCGAACCTGCCGGGTAGCTGTAAGCCATTGCCAGAAGGCTGCGCTGGTCGTCGGTGGCCATCAGCTCGACGAACTCGGGCTGATGCCAGCTGTCGCGCCACTGCACACGATCCACCAACAGCTGCAGTTGGCCCTCCTGGGCCTGGCCTTCATAAGACCACGTGTAGCTGAATCCATCCCCGTTGATCGTCATCGCGGCATCACTGTGCAGGGCCTGATTGCCCGTAGGATCAATCCAGAGCTCAGCGGGTCCCGCCCATGATGTCCCTTCTGCCGTATCGAGGAAATTCTGGAACGGCAAGGCTTCGGCCGAGTCGCTGTGGTCGTCGGCAACAGCCGCGGAAGTTTCTAACAGCAGCAAGGCGGCAAGTAAAACAGTCATTCGGTACTTCATGGCTCTCCTCAAGTAAGCAGTGGGCCCTCAGGCCAATGCAAAAGTCACGGCGCGGGCAGCATGGATCGCCGTCGTGTCCAGTAATCGAACATCGGTGTTCGTCTGATTCACCAGCAGGCCGATTTCCGTGCAGCCCAGTATCACGGCTTCGGCACCGTCATCGACGAGCGCATCAATGATGCGCAGATACTGATCGCGAGAATCATCTCGAATCGCGCCCCGACACAGCTCATCGTAAATGACTCGATGAACGATCGCCCGGTCCTGTGCATCGGGCACTCGCACATCCAGACCATAACGCTCCGTCAGTCGGCCCTTGTAAAAATCCTGCTCCATCGTAAAGGCCGTGCCCAGCAAGCCGACGGTCTTGATTTGCTCATCGACCAGAACCGCGGCGGTCGCATCGGCAATATGCAGCAGGGGAATCCCGATCGCGGATTCCACCTCGCCGGCCACCTTGTGCATCGTGTTGGTGCAAATCAACAGGCAGTCGGCACCGGCAGACTCAACCTGACGCGCGGCCGGCACA
>JBCDLQ010000450.1:0-2837 GCA_039414335.1 Pseudomonadota bacterium
CGCACCCCACCAGCCTGATGGTGATTGCCCTGCCGGCGGGACTGTTCGTGCTAGGCGCGCTGAGGCACGGGCTTCGACCGCTTCACCTGATCATCGCCGCCCTGGTGGCGCTGCTGCCTTTCCTGCCCTATCTGCTCGATCAGCAGCTCAACAGCTGGCCCCTGTTTCAGGGTCTGGGCGAATTCCAGTCTGGCCAGGCAGGCGTCTGGTCTCTGGGCAATGCGCTGACGATCGCCTGGCAACTCTTCGGGGGCGGCTTGTACTACTGCCTGGACCAGATCATGGGCTTGCCGACTTCGATCAGTGCTGCGCTGACCGGATTGATCGTGATTGTCGGGCTGATTGGCCTGCTCGCCAGTATCAGGCTGGCGGTAAAGGGCGATCGAATCGCCCTGCTGTTCTGGATCGCCTTGGTTTCAGGCTGGCTGGGACTCGTGGGCTTACGCGTCGTCCACCCCTACTACATGCTCACGCCGCTGTGGTTTGTCTGTACGGGCCTGGTCGCCATGGGCTTGTCGGAACTTATTCGAAATCGGCAAGCAGCAGCGGATTCGATCAACCGCTTCCATTTGCCCTACGCGGCCATTGCCCTCGTCATCACCCTGCACATTGGCCTGGTCACTTCCGCCGCCAGGGTGCTGCATTCCGGTCAATGGCCCTTTGCCTTCAACCCCGTGATGGACATCAAGCAAGCAGTCGAGGCCCATCGTCTGCACGCCTTCTTGAGCGCGGTGCAATCTCGCCAGAGCGGACGATGGCTGTGTCGCCAGGATCCACTGGCCGTTCATGGGCCTATGGCCTTGGTGATGCTGCACGGCTATGCCATGGATGCGCGACTGGCCTGTGGCGACGTGCCTCATCAGGCAGGGGGCAGCGACAGCGGCCGTCCGGCCATTGTTGGAATCTCGAATGCGCTGGCTTCGCTCATCGATCGTCAGCCCGTCGCTGCGGTCGGGCCCTTCTCGGTCTTCAATGTCACCAGCCATCCAAGAACCCAGCAGTCGATTCCACTTGAATCCTTCCGCGCCTACCCGCCCTTCATACCCGCCTTCAACCCTGAATCAGAAGCGCGCTTGAATCTGGACACGGAGTCAGGAGACTGGGTGGCCGTGACACACCTGGGCTTTGCGCTCAGCCGGCGTCCGGAAGTCAGGGTCGAGTGCAACGGCGAGCCGTTCTCACCGCAAGGTGAGGACAACACAAGCTGGCTGTATTCCCTTTCGGGTTGCTCAGGCGAACTTGTCCTCATCACGCGCGTGTCGCACCCGGATCACATCGACGTGGTGCTGTTCTGACAGCGCAGATTGTTCAGGCCATCGCCACGGGCAGGGACTACACTGTCGCCATTCAATTGGGAGTTGTCATTCATGAAATTGCTTCGCTTGCTGCCCCTGGTTGCGCTGATCGGCCTGGGCATGCTGCTGTTCGCCGGTCCCGGCGCGCGCATGGAACTGTGGGATTTCCGCTTTGGCTTCACGCTGATGCGCTGGGCGCTCTATGTGGGTGGCGCCAGCATCGTGCTGGGTTTCATCCTTGTGTTGATTCCCAAGGTGCGCAAGGCACAAGTCGGTGCGATGCTCCTGTCGATCTTCATCGGCGCCGTCACGGTCACGCCCATCCTGCTTCAGGTACAAAAGGCCCGCTCCCTGCCCTTCATCCATGACATCACCACAGACACGGCCAACCCGCCCTTCTTCGTCGACGTGGCCCCGCTGCGCGCCGATGCGCCCAATCCGGTCGAGTACGGCGGCGAAGAGATCGCCGAGCAGCAGCGAGCCGGCTATCCGGATCTCGGCCCCCTGCGCGTCGATCAATCACCCGCAGACGCTTTCGATCCGGCCGTGGCCGCGGCCGAAGCCATGGGCTGGGAGATGGTCGCAAACGTTCCAGAGGAAGGGCGCATCGAAGCCACGGAAACCACCTTCTGGTTCGGCTTCAAGGACGACGTGGTCATCCGCATCCAGGTCGATGGCAGCGGCAGCGTGATCGACGTTCGCTCCAAGTCGCGCGTCGGCGGCAGCGACATCGGCGCCAATGCGGCGCGCATCGAACGCTATCTCGAGGAGTTGTCGGATCGGTTGGAGTGACGTCCAAGGAGTTAAAGCCTCACGCGGAGGCGCAGAGGTGCAAAGGACGCAGAGGGTAAAGGGTTAACAGAACCAAGCTTCTGCGTACTCTGCCGAGGCGCGAACATCGGACGCTTATTCGAGGAGGTGTCGGACAGATTGGTATTGAGAGTCTCACGCAGAGACGCTGAGAATACAGAGGTCGCAGAGTTAACAAGGATTCTCTCAGCGCTCTCGCCTTTCCTCTGCGGCTCTGCGTGATCGCCTTTTCAGTTCTTTGCAATCTCAACGACACGCCCCCCGTCCGGGGCGTCGTCGATGTGGATGGTCCAGTCGGGCGAGGCCAGGAAGCCTTTTCCTTTTTCTGGCCATTCGATCAGCACCAGGGCCTGGCCGTCGATCAGTTCTTCGATTCCAAGGAAGGCCAGCTCCTCGCCGTGGCTCAGACGGTAGAGGTCCAGGTGATGGACGGTCAATTCCGGTAGCTCGTAGCTTTCGACCAGGCCATAGCTCGGGCTCTTGACGCGACCCGTGTAGCCCATGGCTCGCAGGATGCCGCGAACCAGGGTGGTCTTGCCCATGCCCAGATCACCACTGAGATGGACCTGCCCGCCCTGACCAAGGCGCGGCAGGAGGACTTCTCCGAGGGCGAGCATGTCGCCTTCCGTGGCCGCCAGCAGCGTTTCACTCACGCAGGCAGCACCGCAGCCAGCTGTTCAATCAGATCCGAGGCCAGAATTTGGCGGCGGCCGCGAGCGGCCCGGTCGCCAG
>JBCDLQ010000451.1:0-2830 GCA_039414335.1 Pseudomonadota bacterium
GCTTCTCAGCCGCGAGGGCAGAGAATGCTTCCGGGCCGGCATGTCGCTGGCTCTGGAACCGGTCTCTGGGCGAGCCATGGCTTGGACGCCGTTCAGATTTCCGTTGGTCACCTTCAAGGTGGTGGTCGGCATTTACTGGCAGGCGTTCAAGCTATGGATAAAAGGTATTCCGTTTCATCCCCATCCGGACTCTCGGGAGAGTACTTCATGAGTTCCAGTTCTGAAACACAACTGAGTCGGTTGCCGGAAGCGGAATCACCCGGGGCCATGGATCGCTTCTTTCGTGCCCGCGTCATCGACCGCTTGCAGCATGTGATCGAACGTGGGCGCCTGGAAATTCATGATTCGATCGGCACGGTTCTGCTCGGCGATGGCGATGATCTGCTCGGCGAAGTCAAGGTCCACAATCTGGGTTTCTGGCGCTTGATGGCCACCGGTGGCAGTGTCGGGGCAGCCGAGGCTTACATGGCAGCCTGGTGGGACAGCCCCGATCTCGTCGCCGTGATCCAGATCCTTGCGCGCAACCGCGACGCGCTCAACGCCATGGATGAGGGCGGCGCTCGCTTGACGGGTGCGCTTCTGGGCGTCTGGCATCGCTTCAATCGCAACAGCCTGAAGGGAAGCCGTCGCAACATCGCAGCCCACTACGATCTGGGTAATGATTTCTTTGCCGCGTGGCTCGATGAGACAATGATGTATTCCAGCGGCTTATACATGAACGCCGACGACACGCTGGAGCAGGCCCAGGTTCAAAACCTGGATCGCATCTGTCGCCAGCTTCAGCTATCGCCCGATGATCATCTCGTCGAGATAGGGACGGGCTGGGGCGGCATGGCGATTCACGCGGCACGGAATTATGGTTGCAAAGTCACGACGACCACGATTTCCCGCGAGCAGCATGATCATGCCGCAGCTGCCATTCAGGCTGCGGGCCTGGGCGAGCGCATCGAACTGCGCCTCGACGACTACCGCGATCTCGATGGACGGTATGACAAGTTGGTCTCGATCGAAATGATCGAGGCGGTCGGGCATCACTACCTGGATACCTACCTCAGCAAGATCGATTCTCTCCTCAAGCCGGACGGTCTGGCCCTGATCCAGGCCATCACGATCGAAGACTTTCGCTATGCCAAGGCGCTCAAGAGCGTGGATTTCATCAAGCGCTATGTCTTCCCAGGCAGTTTCATTCCCTCCGTTAGCGCGGTGACGCAATCGATGGCGCGAGCTACCCGCCTGGGACTGATCGAACTTGTCGATTTTGGCGCCAGCTACGCGCGCACTTTGAAGGACTGGCGTGAGCGGTTCGAGGCGGCCTGGGATCGCATCGAGCCGATGGGCTTTGACGATACCTTCCGCCGGCGCTGGCGCTTCTATCTTGCCTACTGCGAAGGTGGATTCATGGAGCGCGCCATCAGCGATACGCATCTGCTGATGGCGGGACCGGAGTTTCGGCCAACTTCACCGCAGGGATTGACCGCGCCAGTCTCATGAGGCGGGATTTCTGGATCAATCAGGGGCTGTTCCAGGCCGCCTGGCCGGCCTGCGTGATCGGCGCCGCCTACGGCACGATGTGGTTCGGCCTGATCGTGGTCGGCGGCATGCTGGCCTGGCAGCTGCACGATGAACGTCGCCACCCGACGGACCTTCGCCTGCTGCTGATCTGCCTGATGATCGGCTTCATCCTCGACACGCTGCTGGTCCAGTTCGGTATCCTCGCCTACGCCACGCCGTGGCCTTCAGCGGGCTTCGCGCCCCTCTGGATCATGCTGCTGTGGATTGCGCTCGCGCTGGTTGTGAATCATTCAATGAGCGCGTTCAAGAATCGGCTCTGGCTGTTGGCCGTGTTCGGAGGTATCGGGTCGCCGATGTCCTATTTCGCAGGATCACGCTTTGGCGCCGTGGAGTGGGTGGCGCCCGCGTGGCAGGTCATTCTGGCGACAGGACTGACCTGGGCCATTCTGCTGCCGTGGCTGTTCTGGTACGCGCGTGAGGCCCACGCCGCCATGGAAGCCCAATTGACAAAAGAGGAGCTGGAATTCAAATGACCGCGATCGAACTGGCCGAGAAGGGTTGGGCCCCCGATTGGCTGATCCGCCTTGGTATCCGCCGCCTGCTGGCCCGGCGCCTGGCGGACGAAATGGACCGCAACCCTCAACAGCGCGCGGCACGCACGCAGGCTTTGATGGACGAGCTCGCCAGCTCCGCCATTGCAATCGAAACCGATGCCGCCAACGAACAGCATTACGAAGTACCCGCAGCGTTCTATCAGCTGGCCCTGGGGGCCAGATTGAAGTACTCCAGTTCCTATTACCCGCCCGGTGTGGACTCCCTTGATGAGGCGGAAGAGGCGATGCTCAAGGCCAGCTGCGAGCAGGCCGAGTTGGCGGACGGTCAGCGCGTTCTGGAACTGGGCTGCGGTTGGGGGTCTCTGACCCTCTGGATGGCTGGACAGTATCCCAACAGCCAGATCACGGCGGTCAGCAACTCCGCATCACAACGCCAGTTCATCGAACAGCGCGCGCTGGACCTGGGCCTGCACAACCTCAAAGTCATTACCTGCGATGTCAATCAGCTCGAACTGGACGAGCGTTTTGACCGTGTCGTGTCCGTCGAAATGTTCGAGCATGTCCGCAACTATCGCGAGCTGCTCAAGCGGGTTGCCGGCTGGCTGAAACCGGACGGCAAACTTTTCGTCCATATCTTTTGTCATCGCTATCTGGCCTATCCCTTCGAGACGGAAGGGGAGGGCAACTGGATGGGCCGCTATTTCTTCACCGGTGGGCTGATGCCGGCTGCCGATACGCTGCTGCACTTCCAGGATGATCTGGCC
>JBCDLQ010000452.1:0-2819 GCA_039414335.1 Pseudomonadota bacterium
GGGCGGCCGGAAATCGTCGCCGCACTGGCAGATCTTGGGCTGGATGGTGAGCCTTCCTCTGCCGATATGGCAGCGCAGTTGGTGCTCTACAAATCTGCAACGTCCATCTTCGGCAAGAACCCCGATGACGGCGCAGAGCTCCTCTCATCGGTCGATGTTGAGCGACTGGAAAAGAATGACATGGCGATCTATCGCGCTGCATCGCATCTCTTGCGGCAGATTCGCGAGTGGCCGGAACCAAAGACCTCGGATGGAGGTGCTGCGGACGAACTTCCGAAGCCTGCGTTGGGGCAGTCGCGAAAGTCGAATTCGGTTGTAACTATTCTAGAGAAGGGTCGGGCCAAGCTGGCTGCTGCTGACATATTACTGGCGCGCTAGGTCTGCTTCGTGAAGTCAACTCGGTCAACTGAGGTTTGGCCAGCGGGCAGGGATCTCGAAAGAGGCGAAAGATGACACATCCGTTGTTAAGTTCACCCAGTAATACTGCAGCTCAGCTTCAGCCGGTGGAGCATGCATCAGGCAACAAGAACGGCAAGTCCGGCAGCAACGCTGATGCGCAAGTCAATGGCAATGACTTCAAGAAAATGGTTCGGGAACTGTCGTCTGATGGACAGCCCAAGACTGAGCCCAAGACTGAGCCCAAGACTGAGCCCAAGACTGAGGCAAAGGCCGACCCAAAGGCGCGGTCTAGTGAAAACACGGCGGAGGCTCAGTCCAAGGCTCCCGCTGGCGATGGCACTGTCAACGCCTCGAAGATTGCACTTCCGCGCAATCCAGAGGCCAGCAATGAGCGGATTGGAGAGCTGATCGAGGACGACCCTCAGCTCGAGAAGCAGGGCCTGGCGGCGCAAGATGGCCAAGAGCAGGCTGCTGGAAACACAGCTGACGGTGATGAGCAAAATGGCCTGCTGCAGGCCAAGCAAGTCACGACGCCGGTCGAGACCGATGAAGACGATGAGTTGCCTCCGAAGGATGAGGAAGGCTTATCCGAAGCGGATGAGCTCGACGCGACAGCTGAGCTGCCTGAAGACGATGACGGTGAGGATAGCCTGCCAGAAGCCCAGGTTGCACAGGGTCATGCCGAAGAGGGGGACCTTCCTGCTCGGGATAGGCCCGCCATAGATAATGGTCGCCGGGATGTTGACCTTGCGGTCAATCTGCAACCGCAACCTGCGGCGCAGCAGGATGACGCCGATGCGGAGATCCGCCCGGTGGAGCGCCAGTCGGCTCAACAGCCCGCACAGCCGCCGGCACGGGCGGAAGATGCCCTGCGCGCGAGCCTGCAGCGAATGACTTCGGTAACCACTCCGACGGAAGCCGATGGTCAACCAGCAGCACCGCCGGACCCCAAAGCGGCCGCGCAGGTTGGTGAGGCCAGCAAGGTTACCGCAACAGCCAGCTCAACGGTCAGCCCGCCGGTCGATCCAGTCAATCAAACTGATGCCGCCATAAAGCCAACCGTTAAACAGCACTCACAAATCAGCCTGACGGATGGACAGCTACGTGCCATCCAGAATGCAACCAGTGGTGCGCTATCGCCTAACCAAACGATTGAGAGTCCCCAAGCACAAACAGTTGCGCAAATTCCTGGCGTTTCTGGTGATGAACGACTTCCCCCTGCCAACGATGCTCGATTGGGAATCGTCAATGGTGATCTGCAGACGCTTCTCAGGGAGCAGCGTGCAGGCGAGAGTGCTACGGTTAGCGCGATGCCGAATCTGGGACCGGCAGCAACTGGCACCAGTCCGGATGCCGTGCTGGTCAGCGAAGACGATGATCGTTCCGAAGGCAAGTTTCTAGGTGCCATGCAGGATAGCAATTTGCTCCGCAGGGTCGCCGCTCTGGCGGGCGCACAGGTCAATCAACCCAATTTTGAAACGGCACTCAGTGTCAGCCGTCAATTGTCACAAGGTGTTTTCGGCGCTGTGTCTGTCTGGGTTGGTGCCGCGTCATCACAGCCGCCAGGAAGCGGGTCTACAGGATCCTCGGGTGATTTTATGGGCGGCCGAGGGCCGGCCAGTGACTTGAACACCCGGGCGGTCGGCCAGCCACCTGGAGAGTTGCGTACCATACGCCTGCAGCTGCAACCGGCGAGCCTTGGCACGGTGACAGCGCAACTCACGATGAAGAACGATGAATTGCATGTGAAGTTTGTTGTCGAACGAGCCGAAACAAGCGAGCTGATCCAGTCGCAACGGAACCTGCTGCTTGCGCAGCTGGTCGAAGCCGGTGTCGAAGTCAACTCGGCCAATGTTGAAGTGGAAACAGCACGAACAAGTGGCGCGCGGGCATCCGCGTCCCATCCTGGACTTGCAGGCAGTTCAAATGAGTTTGCCGGCGGGGCCTTTGGTAATGCTGATGGTCAGAGCAGAAGCGCGTCTGGAGAGAGAGATGGCTTGGCCGAGCAGGCGGCTGTTGATGATGACGGTTCAGGCAATGAGGCGACCGGTCAAACGACGCAGCGACCATCAGTGGTTTATCTATAAGGTCATACTTTTGAATGACAGTCGGATTACTTCTTCAGGCTCTTTTCAATGTTGACGGCATAGTGGCCGTTTTTCTGGCCCATCTTACCTGAAAAGAGCGATTGCTGCTCGGAGTCGAGTGTCAGCTCGATGTCGCCTGCCTTGCCGATTTCAATGGTGGTGCCGGGTTTCAGCGACGACACTTCTCCCAATGAAACTTCTCCCAAACGGATCACGGCTTGAAGCTTGGATATTGTATTGTTCAGCTTGTCCCTGATCTGGTTTGACCATTCGATATTGCTTTGGGAATTCTGATGTCCGTCGGCCAATTCGGTCGTTGGTGCCAATGCCGAA
>JBCDLQ010000453.1:0-2816 GCA_039414335.1 Pseudomonadota bacterium
AGCCCATCCAGGCAGCTCGCTCATCTGGATAGCCGTCCGGAGTCCGCCACCAGTACAGGCGCTGACCGGCGCTGTTGAAGACATTCAGGAAGTTGTTGCTGTCGCTATCGTCGAAACGCCAGGTGTAATCGCAGCGCGCAGCGCGCATGGCGGAGACGACGTATTCGAAGGGCCGTTTGATCTTTTTACCCCAGTTGCCCGGATCCTTGAACTCATCGGAGAGCAGGATGGTTCGCAGGGTCAGGGCGATCTGACGCGGGTGCGTGCGGTTGTTGTAGAAGGTGTCCGCTGCAGCCTGGATCACCGCTTCCGGCGGATCATCAGCGATCAGGCGCTGGCATAATTTCAGCGCGATGTAGCGCGCCGTTCCCGGATGGTAGGCCGCCAGCTTGACCGCCACTTCACCATCATGCTGGGCGCCACTGTCCGGCGGCAAAAGCTGCAGACCGGAAGACAGGATGGCCTTGGAACCGCCGTCATGTTCGCCTTCATCAACCAGGAAGGCACCAGTGCCGCCGCTGATGCAGTTGCCGTTGCTGTCGTCGATGTCCTCATCGTCATAGCGCCAGCCCGTCAGTGCGCGGGCGGCCTCATAGACGTCCTGGTCCGTGTACTCACTCTGAATGGCGCGCGCCGGATTACTGAACTCCAGCTCGTCAAGCAGCGGGTCACCCAGACCGACATAGGGATTGCTCGGCAGGGTCGGCGCGTCCAGGGGCGAGGAATTACCCAGATAGTTGATCGCGCCCATCGTGTGCAGTTCGAACAACTCGCGGGCGTAGTTTTCGTTGAAGCCGCCGGCCTCATTCGCGTAGTTGTCGAGATAGTGCAGCATCGCCGGATGCTTGGCGCTGGCCTGCACCATATCATGGAAGTTACCGAACGCATTGTCGCGAATGACGCGCTTGTCCCAGTCGGCCCAGGACACGTAGATGTCCTCGTCTCCACCGCTGAAGATATTGAAGTGGTTGTGCCAGAAGTCGGTGATCAGCTCATGCAGCTGGCGGCGACCATAGCAAGCTCGGCTGAAGGCAGCGCGCTCGATCTGGCGCTGCGGCTCCACATAGGCCGAGAAGCCGGCACACTCACGCTCCGAGTAAGTGGTCGCCAGGTCTTCGTCGAGAATGTCGAAGCTGTCCGGGAAAGCAGCCTTGCGGGCTTCCCATTCCGGATCCGGCAGATCATCGTCCAGCTGCTGGTCAACGTAGCGCTCGAGGCGCAGGTCATCGGTGGGACCCAGGGACTCGAAGTAGGCCACATCATCAAGACCGAGCAGCTCGGACCCGTAGGCGAAGTTGTCGGCAAAGACCCGATCGGGATCAACGTTGGCCGTCGGCGCCAGTTCGGTCCGGCGCGGGCCGAAGCCCATGCGGGTCAGTACGCGGACCGCAAAGGGCGGAATGACGGCGTTGTCGGAGAGGTTGGCCAGCTGTTCCCCGCCCTGCAACGCATTCTCCTGCCGAAGCAGCGTGCGTTCCTTGGGCGCGAGGGATTTGAACAGCGAACGGCGAGAGGAACTCTCGATAGCGGGCTGACGGTCGGTCATGAGTCGCACCTGTTGTTGGTATCAACCCCCTTGAGCAGCCGATACTAGCCGAGCCAGCGAGGGTTTGGAAAGGGTTCGAAAGGACAATTTCCTATTCTATACAGATACTTAACAAAACACCTCTCAGTCGGAAATTGAACTTGTGACGCAGTTCAAACTTTACGATCATGCTCATGACGGTGCTTATCGAGCCAGCACGGCCGTTCAGACTGGCAGCTGCCATTGACAGCATCATGAAAGCGCTCTAAAGTTAGCGTTCGCTAACACAGGTCCTCGTAACCCATGGTCGAACTCAAAGGCAGAGCACTCATCATTGACGTAGCCCTTGAATTGTTCAGCGCGCGTGGTTTCGACGCCGTGTCAATCCGGGACATTGCTGAGGCCACCGGTCTGACCAATCCGGCGCTCTACCGACACTTCAGCAGCAAGCAGGCTCTTGGACTTTCCGTCTATCGTAGCTGCTACGAGGATTTACTCGATCGATTCGAGGCTCGTCGGGCAACGGCCGATAATCCGCTCGAGGCCCTTCTGAGTCACTTCGATGTGGTCGCCGAGCAATTGGAGACCGACCCCCGAATGTTCCTTTACATCGAACGGCTGCAGTCCGTGTTCTGGCCTCAGCTGCGCGACAGCCTGGGCCGGCGCGCACTGACCTATCAAATCAAGGAACTGATCGATTCGGCCCAGGACTCGGGTCTGATCACTAGCGAAGTTGACGTCGATGTCATCACCGCCCTGCTGCTCGGCTCCATCGGCCAACGCGCTGAAATGATTGCTCAGGGTCTGGTCACTGAAGAGTTTGCCGCGGAACAGCTCAAACTGCTGTTCCAATCGGCCGTCACTCCAGAGAGCGTTTCATCATGAATCGGTCTTCACTGCTGGCTTTGATCCATGGGTCGACCTGCCTGTTGCTGGGCTTGTGGCTTTCTGCGCACGCGCTGGCAGACAGCGAGCCCTCCCATGGACTCGTGGTTCTCGATCAGATTCTTGAGGACAGCGGAACGCCTGGAGGCGCGTTAGTGATCGGTCGCTGTGATCAGGCGGCGTTGTTCTATGCCGGATGGCATGATCTGACGCAAACGCGGCGGGTAACGGCTCGAAGTCGGTTCAATCTCGGATCGAATGCCAAAGCCCTGCTGGCTACCACCGCAGCGATTTTGGTCAATGATGCCCACTTGAGCTGGGATTCGCCCTTATCGAACGCTGTGAATGCACCCATGGCGCCCACCATGACACTGCTTGATTTGCTCACTCACCACAGCGGCATGCC
>JBCDLQ010000454.1:0-2811 GCA_039414335.1 Pseudomonadota bacterium
ATGACCGGCAAGAACATGATTGTGGATCCGCAGGTCGCGGGTAAAGTGACTGTGATCTCGACCCAGCCGCTCAGCTCGGAAGAGGTTTACGACATGTTCCTCTCCATTCTGCGCGTCCATGGCTTCACGGCTGTCGCCGAGGGCAACGTCGTTCGGATTCTGCCCGACGCCAATGCCCGTCAGGACGGTCGCGTGCCGATCGATGATGGCAGTGCTCGCGGTGATCAACCGGTCACTCGGATCATTGCTCTGGAGCATGTCGAGGCCTCCGAGATCTCGCAGCTGCTTCGCAATCTGCTGCCCCAGTCCGCTTTCATGACCCACCATGAAGGCTCAAACAGCCTGATCATTTCCGATCGCGCGGCGAACGTGCGACGTATCGAACGCATTCTGCAGCGCCTGGATGCGGTCACCGACCAGGACGTGGAACTGATCGCACTGAGTCACGCCGATGCGGGTGAAGTCGTCGGCATGATCAACCGCATCTATGCCGACAACGGCCAGGAATCGGCCGTAGCCGATGAGCGCACGAATTCGATCATCCTCGGAGGTGACCCGAACAAGCGCTTGCGCTTGCGTACCCTGATCAGCCATCTGGACACGCCGCTGGATGCGGAAGGTTCTACCCAGGTGATCTACCTTCGCTACTCGACGGCTGACAGCTTGCTGCCGGTGCTCGAAGGCCTGGTTCAGGCTGGAGAAGGCGAAGCACAGAACGTATTCATTCAGGCTCATGAGGAGACCAACGCACTGGTCATCACCGCCCCGCCCTCAGCCTTCCGAGGTATCCAATCTGTCGTCAGCCAGCTCGATATTCGGCGAGCTCAGGTGCAGGTCGAAGCGATCATCGCCGAGATTGCATTGGATACGAGTCGCGAACTCGGCATCCAGTGGCAGTTCTTCTCGGAAGGCGATCGCGGCGTTTTTGGTGGCACCAACTTCGGTACTGGCGGCAACAACGTGCTGAATCTGGGTGCTGCGGCCGGACAAGCAACAGAAAATGGTCTGCTGCTTCCGGGTCGTGGCTTCAATCTGGGATATGTCCGCGGCACGACAAGCCTTCTCGGCGTGGACATTCTGGAGATCGGCGCACTGGCTCGAGCCTTGTCCAACGATGCCAACACCAATGTACTCTCTACGCCGTCGATCGTGACGCTGGAGAACCAGGAAGCCAGTATCAACGTCGGCCAGGAGGTCCCCTTCCTGTCAGGCAGCTTCTCGACCCAGGGCATCACCAACGGCGACGGCCAGGTCAATCCCTTCCAGACCATCAATCGCGAAGAGATCGGCATCAAACTCAACGTCACGCCGTACATCAATGAGGGCGACACGATCATTCTGGATCTGAACCAGGAAGTTTCCACATTGGCGCCGTCGGCCGGTGCCGTCGACCTGATCACCAACAAGCGGACCATCACCACGCGCGTTATGGTGCCCGACGGTTCACTGCTGGTGCTCGGCGGTCTGATCAGTGAAGACCTGCAAGAGTCGACAGAGGCTGTTCCTGGACTGAGCCGGATTCCCCTCTTGGGCGAACTGTTCAAATATCGCTCTGACACGAACGTCAAGCGCAACCTGATGGTGTTCATTCGCCCGCAGATCCTGCATGACGAAGAACTGATGAACGACATCACGCAGGCCAAGTACACCAACATCCGCAATCAACAGTTGATGCAGCGCGAGCGGGCCTCGTCCATCACGCGCCCTGATGACATGCCTCTGCTGCCCGAGCTCGAAGCCTTCCTCCAGACCGCACCGGATGGAAACTGAATTTCGACCGGCCTACAGCTTCGCTCGCAAGCGCGGCATCGCGGTTGCAGGCAGTGACGGCGACGGCCAGATTCGACTTGCTGTTCGTGAACCCGTTGACCTGGCCGCCCTTCAGGAAGTCCGACGCCGCCTGAACGGCCCGGTCACGATCGAGCGCCTTCCAGCCGGAGATTTCGAGCAGCTGGTCACCCGGCTCTACGAGTCCGGTGATGAGGCGGCTCGTCAGGTGGCTGAAGACCTGGGAGACGACCTGGATCTGGCTCGACTGGCCGAGGACCTGCCGGAGCCCGCCGACCTGCTGGAAAGCGAAGACGACGCCCCCATCATTCGCCTGATCAATGGCGTGCTGACGCAGGCGATTCGCGAGAACGCGTCGGACATCCATCTTGAACCGTTCGAGGACCGACTTTCGATTCGATTCCGCGTTGATGGGGTGTTACGCGAAGTCATGGCACCCGCCCGCGGCCTGGCCGGCCTGATCACCTCGAGAATCAAAGTCATGTCCCGCCTCGACATTGCTGAAAAGCGGGTGCCACAGGATGGCCGCATCGGATTGAAAATTGCCGGGCGCCCGGTTGATGTTCGCGTCTCCACCCTGCCCTCGAATCACGGTGAGCGCGTCGTTCTGCGCCTGCTGGACAAGCAAGCCAGTCGCCTGGACCTGGCCGAACTCGGCATGGATCAGGCAACGGAAGCACGGATGGCCCAGCTGATCACGCGGCCACATGGCATCCTGCTCGTCACCGGGCCGACCGGTTCGGGTAAATCCACCACCCTCTATTCGGCGCTCTTGCGTCTGAACGACCGCAGCCGCAACATCATGACGGTGGAAGATCCGATCGAATACGATCTGGACGGGATCGGTCAGACCCAGGTCAACCCCAAGGTTGACCTGACCTTTGCACGGGGCCTGCGAGCCATCCTGCGCCAGGATCCGGATGTAGTCATGGTGGGCGAGATTCGCGACCTGGAAACGGCGCGCATTGCGGTCCAGGCAAGTCTTACCGGCCATCTCGTCTTGTCCACCCTGCACACCAACAC
>JBCDLQ010000455.1:0-2809 GCA_039414335.1 Pseudomonadota bacterium
GCGGAATCACCGGACTTGAGGGCGTGCTCGGTAAACCCTTGAGTCTGGAGCTGGTTCTGGGTTGGATGTTCGCCCCGCTGGCCTTCCTGGTCGGCGTGCCGCTGGATGAGTGCATCGCCGTCGGTGGTCTGATCGGGCAGAAGATCGTGGCCAATGAGTTCGTAGCCTACGTGGCGTTGTCCGAAAGCCAGGTCGATCTGAGCGATCGGTCCGTGCTGATCGCAACCTATGCCCTATGCGGTTTCGCCAACTTTTCGTCCATCGCGATCCAGATTGGCGGCGTCGGCTCGATTGCGCCGGCCCGGCGACCGGATCTGGCGCGCCTGGGTCTGAAGGCCGTGCTGGCCGGGGCGCTCGTGTCTCTGCTGAACGCGGCCTGGGCCGGCATTCTCGTCGGCTGACTATTAAAGGAAAAAAAGCCGGCCGTCAAAACGGCGGCCGGCTGTCTCGAATGCATCGATTGCTGAGTCTTTCTTAGAGCGTCGAGCCCGGAGGTGCCGGAGCAGCAGGTGCTCTTGGTGAGCGCTGAAGGCGGATGCGTTGACCCATGCTGCGGCCGTGCGGACGGAAGGTCGAGGCGGGCACGGTGCCGTAGACCAACGTTTCCAGTCCGTCGCGAACCACCTCGATGGTGATGTCTGCGCCGGGCTCCATATCCAGCAGGGCGCGGCCCACATCCACCGGGCGGGCGATGGCTTCGCCTTCGATTCCGAGAATCACGTCTCCGGACATCAGATTCATGCTGTTGTCGCCGTCGATGCGCAGGACCAGCACGCCCTCGCCGGTGCCGAAGTAGCCGGCCAGACCCTCATGGTTGCTGATCAGGTCCGTATCCGTTCCCAGGCCCGTGAGCAAGCCGGTCAGGGGCGGCAGCGGTGGCGTCGGTGGGACCGGCATGGCCATGCCATCGGTGGACTCGATGATGCGGACGATACTGCGTTCGCCTTCTTCGGTCAGAAACTCGATGTTCTCGAGCTGCTCGGCCAGATTGCCCGCCAGGATCTGCACGTTGCCCAGGGCCGAGCCCAGGGTGACGGGAAGGACGATCTCGCTGCCTTCTCCGCGAGCGATAAGGACGTCGACCGTATCGCCGGGTTCAAACTCACCCAGGATCACGCGGACTTCAGCAGACGTGTTCTCACTGACATCCTGACCGTTGATCTGAAGCAGCCGATCGTTGTTCTGGATGCCGGCCTCTGCCGCACCGCTGCCCGGCGTAACCCCGATGATACGATTGGACTCACCGTCTCCGTTGTCGCCCAGTAGGACGCCCAGACGGGGCGGAAAACCGGCAAAGACGCCGTGCAGTCCGTGTTCTTCGTCCGTGCTGAATTGAAAGTTGAAGTCGACGACGGCTTCAGTATCGTCGTCGCTGTGCCAGACGAAGCTTTCCGACTGCTGCTGGCCGCTGGCTTCGAACAGTTCGCGCTGCAGGCGGGCCATTTCCTGGGCCGCTTCGGCGACTTCCTGACGGGCTTCTTCCAGTTCGCCGCGGATGCGCTCGAGTTCGGCCTCGTCCTGGGCGATGGCGCTGCCGAAGGGCAATGCCAGGGCCAGGGCCAGGGTGACGAGTTTGCGTGTGTTCATGAGGGGCTCCTTGCGGTTTTTCCTAATTAAAAGTTCTGTGTTCCATGTCTGCTTGCCAGTGATCAGATGCTGGTCAGGCGGACATCGTTCTGCCAGTCGTTGACGCCGTACTGGCGATTCATTTCGCCGAGCAGCTCGATGCGCTGCTGCCACAGGGACAGGTCATTGGGCTGGCTGGCCAGGCGCGTATCCAGCCAGCCGAGTTCGTTCTCCAGATAGAGCAGGCGGTCCATGGAGGACGCATTGATCGCACCCAGCGTGTTCTGGCGCAGCTGCGATTCGAGCAAGGCCGAGAGCTGGCGGGCCTGAATCAGTTCGCCATCGACGCTGGCCGTAGCCGTCTCCGCTTCGAAGGCGGGCGTGACGGCGGGGTCGGGCATCACGTTGATCACCACGGCAAGGACTGCCGCTGCGGCCATGCTGGCGCTGATCCAGGTGAATCGACGCTGACGTCGGGCGTGCTTGCGCTGGTCCAGTTCGGTGCGGACGGCCGACCACAGGGCGGGCGGCGGTGCCATCGGCGGCAGCTCGTTCAGCGCATGGCCCAGGGCCTTGTCGCGTTCGGATTCGGTGTTCTGATGTTGGTCGATCATGGTCATGGTTCTATCTCTCAAGCGCTGGATCCACCGGCGGATTTCACCGCGCTCAGGCCCGGATCCAGAAAGGGCCGCAGTCGGGCTCTCGCCCGGCTCAGTCGAGTTTTGGACCAGGATGGGGTCTGGCCCGCAAACTCGGCGATTTCGGCATGGGTGAAGCCTTCGGCGTCGTGCAGCCAGACCACCGTTCGGTCCAGCGGCTCCAACCGTCCCAGGGCACGCTCCAGATCCATCCGTTGATCGTGGTTGGGCGACTCGGAAGCATCGTCCTCGCCGCCTTCGGGCAGGGCCTCGAAGCGCTGACGGTGCTGATCCATCACCTGATTGACGATGATTCGCTTCAACCACGCACCGAAACGGCCGGGCTCTCGCAGCTGGGACACCTTTTCAAAGGCCTTGACGAACCCGGCCTGTACGGCGTCCCAAGCCTGGGCTTCGCAGCCCGACAGGCGCATAGCCAGGCTCCACGCGGCCGGGGAGAAGGTCTTGTAAACCCGCTCCTGGGTGCGTCGGCAATCGCGTTTCAGCGCTGCGAGACTGAGCTCGTCAATGGGGCTTGAAAAGTTCATGTTGCTACTGAGACGTCCGAGAACCCGAAAGGGTCGCAGGAATTTTGGGGGTTGGCC
>JBCDLQ010000456.1:0-2798 GCA_039414335.1 Pseudomonadota bacterium
GACGTGGGTTATCTGCGCGCGCTTTCGCCTGAGGGTTTGCTGTCGATGGAGCCGGACCTGGTTCTGGCGGAGGCTGATAGCGGTCCACCTGAGGCCATCGATGTACTTCGAAGTGCGCGCATTGAATTCGTCACGGTCCCGGACAGCTTCGACGCCGGTGCGGTTCGCGAAAAGATTGAAACCATCGCAGCTGCCCTGGGCATGACTGAAGAAGGAGAAGCGTTAGCCGCCCGACTTGATCGTGAGATCGCCGAGGCCATGGCTGAGGCCCGGCGAGACAATCCGCCGAGGATGATGTTCATTCTGTCGATGGCCGGTGGGCGAATCATGGCGGCCGGGTCGGATACAGCTGCCCAAGGGATCATCGAGCTGGCCGGCGGCGTCAATGCGGTCGAGGGCTACGAGGGCTATAAGCCGTTGTCGGACGAAGCGGCAATCGGATCTATGGCAGATGTCGTCATCATGATGGATCGAGGTGGGAATCATGCCGCCGATGATTCAGAGCTGTGGAACCATCCTGGCCTTGCCGCCACTCCCGCAGCCGAGTCCGGTGCGGTCGTGCGGATCGACGGCCTTCTCCTGCTGGGGTTCGGTCCAAGATTGCCACTGGCAATTCGAACGCTGACTGCTGCGGTAAACGACGCGATCGGGGCTCCCTGACACACCGATGGATCAGGTGGTGGGAAGGCAATCGATTGCTGGCGCGGCGCAACCGAGCGGTGATCGAAGTGCGAGAGCCAAGCTGGCGACGGGTGCACTGATCTTACTGCTGGCGCTTGCGTCGATCGCTGCTCTTGCGATCGGGCCGTCAGATACCTCGCTCTGGCGAGCGACAGGCCGCTTGTTGACGGGAGGAGAACTGAGCCTTCTGGAGTCAACCGTGCTGTTGGATATTCGCTTGCCGCGCTTGGCGATGGGGCTGCTCGTCGGGGCAGCGCTTGCCATGTCGGGTGTGGCGATGCAGGGCCTGTTCCGGAATCCGCTGGCAGATCCCGGTCTGGTCGGGGTTTCGGCAGGAGCCAGCTTCGGCGCGGTGACGGCGATTGTGATGGGGGCGGCTGTCCCTAGCGCGATCGGCCTGGCTGCGGGCAACATGCTCGTGCCGCTGGCCGCTTTCGTCGGGGGCTTTCTGACCACGATTCTGCTGTATCGAGTGGCGACTCGCCAGGGCAAGACGTCCGTTGCCATCATGCTCCTGGCTGGAATTGCTCTTCAAGCGTTGACGTTGGCGTTGACCGGCATTTTCATCTTCATGGCTGATGACAGTCAGTTGCGCGACATTACCTTTTGGAATCTCGGTTCGCTGGCCGGTGCGACCTGGCCGAAGTTTCTGGCCGCACTTCCCTTTGCGGCGTTGGCTATGCTGATCGCACCATTGCTTGCCCGTGGGCTCAACGCCCTGGCCCTGGGCGAGTCTGCGGCTGCGCATCTGGGGATCGCCGTCCAGCGGCTGAAGTTCACTGCCGTATTTGTGGTCGCCCTGGCGACGGGCGCGGCGGTGGCCGTGTCCGGAGGTATCGGGTTCATCGGGATCGTCGTTCCCCATCTGCTGCGGATCAGTACCGGTCCGGACCATCGGTTCCTGTTTGTCAATGCTGGTCTGTTGGGTGGTGTTCTGTTGGTCGCGGCCGATACGGTCGCGCGCACGATTGTGTCCCCCGCAGAACTGCCCATCGGAATTCTGACGGCGATGATTGGCGGTCCCGTCTTCATCTGGATTCTGATGCGTAATCGCAGCCTGCTGGGTATCTGATCATGCTGAAGGCCAATGCAGGTGTGGACGATCAATCGGAATCGAGCGCTCGAGAGTGCATTGAGGCGGAGCAGGTCTGCGTCACACTGAATCACACAGCGATACTCAAGGGGATTGATTTTTCGGCCCGTGCAGGAGAACTGACGGCGATTGTAGGACCCAACGGATCTGGCAAGTCGACGCTACTCAAAGCGCTTACCGGCGATGTTCACTACGAGGGCAATATTCGCCTGAATGGCAATGACGTTACTGTTTACTCTGGTCGGGCCTTGGCCAATCGGCGCGCGGTCCTGGCGCAATACACCCCGGTCGCATTCCCTTTCACCGTTTACGAAGTCGTTCGATTTGGCCTTTTGGACCGATCCATGCCCGATCCAGAGCAACTGATCCTTGGCGTGCTGGACAGGGTAGGGCTGAGTGATTTGGCGGGCAGGACCTACCAGGTCTTGTCCGGTGGTGAGCAGCAGCGCACTCAGCTCGCGAGAATTCTGCTGCAGTCTCAGACAAGCTTCAGCCATAGTGAACCGCGCTGGCTGTTCCTCGACGAACCGGTCGCCAGCCTGGACATCAAGCATCAGCTTGAGGTGATGGATATCGCGCGAGACTTCGCCCGTGAATCTGGCGGCGTGGTCTGTGTCATGCACGATCTTAATTTGACAGCCATGTTCGCCGATTCAGTGGCTGTCATCCGCGACGGTCGCGTGTTGGCACAGGGCGCACCTTCAGCGGTGCTGACCGACCCGGTGCTGAGCGCGGCCTATGACTGTGCGCTCAGGGTGAATAAAACACCCTCTAATGCGGATACCTATTTATTGCCCCACACTTGTCGGTCGAGTTGAATCGGGCGGCGGGTGGGGTATGGATAACGTCGCCCGTTCTGGCGATGCTGAATGAATGCTTGGATTGACGCTCTGCGCAGTCCATTCTGGTATCTTCCTCGCTGTTACCCAACTGTTCGAACTGAAGGAGGTTTGCCTTGAAAACAGGAGCAATGAAGAGTGCCATGGGGGCTGCAGGACTATTCAGTCTGCCGGCCTTAGCTCAC
>JBCDLQ010000457.1:0-2781 GCA_039414335.1 Pseudomonadota bacterium
GTTCGACCGGTCATGATGGGCACGCTGACCACCGTTCTCGGGGTGCTGCCCTTGTTTTCTGACGCTTTTTTCCGATCTATGGCCGTTGTGATCGTGTTTGGCCTGTCCTTCGCAACACTGCTGACCCTGATCCTGATTCCAGTGCTCTACGCCATCTTTTTCCGCATTCGATCCGAGGAGACTCAATATGCGCCGTGACAATCTCCGATGCGTCGCCGCTCTCGTTCTGATCGCCGGACTGTCAGCTTGCGCCACAGTCAGTCAGCAGGAAGTCGAACGCCAGGTCGACCAGGCGACTTCAGGATCTTTACCCACGGTTTCTGAGGCCTGGAAAGCGGCCGAGGCAGCCGGTCCCGTTAAGCCGGGCTGGTTGGCGGGCTTCAATGACCCGGTACTTGAAGCACTGGTCGCCGAAGCGCAGGCCAACAATCCTGATCTTGCGGCGGCCTCAGCCGGCGTTGAGCAGGCTCAAGCGTTGGCGCGCCAGGCCGGCGCCAACCTGACGCCTGACGTGAGTTTGAGTGCCGGAGCAGGGCGGGGCGGTGACTTCGATAGCGACACACCCGGCCCGGCGAACAGCTTCAGCGCCGGATTGCAGGTGTCCTGGGAGGCCGATCTCTGGGGCCGTGTCAGCTCGGGCGTTTCACAGGCAGCCGCCAGCGCACAGGCGGCAGAAGCCGACTACCGCTTTGCTCAACAATCGATTGCGGCCAATACGGCGATTGCCTACTTCACAGCCATCGAAGCGCGTCTGCAGTTGGCAATCTCGGAAGACAACCTCAGCATCATCGAAAATACTCAGCGAATCGTTCAAGCTCAGTACGACGAAGGAGTCGCGTCGGCGCAGGATCTCGCCTTGTCACGCTCCGATCTCGCCAGCGCACAGGATCAGCTCGTCGCACTGCAGGGCAGCTCTCGGGACGCGCTGCGTGCGCTTGAATTGTTGCTGGGTCGTTATCCCGGGGCCGATATAGAAGTCCGCGATGCGTTGCCCGACGTACCACCGAACCCGCCTGCGGGCTTGCCCTCCGAATTACTGGAACGACGGCCAGACCTGATCGCTGCAGAACGAGAGGTTGCCGCTGCCTTCAATGCCACCAACCAGGCGAAGGCGGCGCAGCTGCCCTCTCTGAGCCTGACCGCGAATCTCGGCGGATTCTCACCTGATCTGAGCGACATTCTCAACCCAGCCAACCTGGCCTGGAGCCTGGGCAGCAATCTCTTGGCGCCCATCTTTGATGGTGGGCGACGGCGGGAAAACGTGGTGATTTCAACAGCGCAACAAGAGCAGGCCATTGCGGCCTATGCATCGGCCGCGCTACAAGCCTTTTCCGACGTCGAAACCGCGCTGGATCAGGGGCAAACGCTTGAGGTTCGAAATGACAGGCTCTTCGAATCCGCTGTGCAAGCGGCAGAAGCCTTCCGAATAGCCGACATACGCTACCGGGAAGGTGAAACCAGTCTGATCGATCTGCTATCGATTCAACAGCGCTCGAATGCTGCGCAGAGTTCTCAAACCACGTTGCAGCGTCAGTTGCTCCAGCAACGCGTCTCTCTGAATCTGGCGTTAGGTGGTAGCTGGGAGTGATCGTTTCGATTTTGCTCGGGCAGTAAGACCCTGTGCTTGAGTTGATCCTGATCGGCTCGGCGATGATCGTCGACACTGTAATCCTGGAGTCACTGGTCATCGCAGCAGCCGTCAGTCTGCTTGTGCATTGCATGCCGCGCATTCATGGCTGGCATCGGCTGGCCCGGACCAGCGTTGCCTTGAGCGCGCTGAGCCTGTTTCTTCTGGCAGGAATCAGCGCCGCACTCTGGATGTGGGCGGCCTTGTTCATCTGGTTGGGCGAATTTGAGACGATGTCCGATGCGATCTACTTCGCCAGTGTTTCAGCCACCACGGTGGGCTATGGCGATGTTGTCCTTTCCGACGAGTGGAAGCTCCTGTCGGGCTTTATTGCCGCGAATGGCCTGGTCCTGTTCAGTCTGAATACGGCATTCCTGTTCGAAGTCCTGCGGCGAATTGGGCAAGATCCGGCTCAGCAACAGAATTCAGTCCGTCACGGTCAGCCCTGACTTTTGCCACATGACGGGGCGGGGCGGATTTGTTCCAATAAGCGCTGTTTTCCTACAAGCGCCTGAATCGGCGCTGGAGCTGTGCAATATGTCTGAAGTCGATAGCAAGATCTCCGAGTTGTCTCAATCCGTCTCGAACCGATCCATGACCAGCCGACTGGGTGTGTTGGTTGCCGCCGGCCTGATCACCACGGCCGTCCTTGCGGGGCCCGTTGTCGTAGACTCGGGTGACACCTATGAGGGCAATATCGATTCGCGAAATGATGTCGTTCGCATAGAGTCTGGTGCCCGGGTAAACGGCAGCATCGAATCTCGCAATGCCTCGATCACGATTGACGAGAACGCCGAAGTCCAGGACATTCAGTCCCGCAACGGCGCTGTCGTCGTTGGTTCTGGTGTCCAGGCAGGCGATGTCAGCACCCGCAACGGCAATATCCGGATCGGCGTCGGTGCGGTCACTGGCACGGTCGATGCCCGTAACGGTCGAATTACCATTGGAGACGGTGCCAGCACCAACCGGATCGAAAGTCGTAACGGCGCCATCTCAGTGGGCTCCGATGTGGCTGTCGCCGGCTCCATCGAGTCCCGTAACGGGGCCATTCAGGTCGGTTCCAACTCTCAGGTCGACGGCAGCCTGGATTCACGAAATGCGGCCATCAGCATCGGCGAAGCAACGGAAGTCACCGGCGGTATCGAAACCCGCAA
>JBCDLQ010000458.1:0-2778 GCA_039414335.1 Pseudomonadota bacterium
CAAAATTTTGGTTTCCCTTGCTTGTTGTAGCGTCCCGGCTGGGATTCTTATTATAGTCGCGCACTAACCGTCCATTATAAGTCGACGAATGTCCGATGAAAACTCCAAAAGCTAACCTCCTGGCCCTGTCTCCCTGCCAGGCGAGGTGCTCAAGACGGCATTCCACGACGGTGCAAGTATATGTCTTTCTGATGAAATGTGAACGGGTGGATCAATCGTGACGCTCAAAACGGTCAAAGTCTAAGCGGTTCATAGTCGACGAGATTGGCGTGATTTCATGGCCGTGGCCGGCCGTATCCAGGGGTCGGATCCGCACTGGGTGGCGCCACTGAAATTGGAGCGAAAATCACAATGGTCGACTCGCAGCCCCTTCTTCGAGCATGCGCAGGCGCAGGCCTTCATTGCGCGACGCGATGACGTACCGGTGGGCGTAATATCGGCCCAGGTCGATGCGCGCAAGCCACTGGCGGACGGGCATCGCGTAGGCTGGTTCGGTCAGATGGAGGCGATCGATGATGAATTCGTCTTCCAGGCGCTGATGACTGCCGCCTACGGTTGGCTATCAAAGCAGGGTTGCGCTCGTCTTCAGGGGCCCTACGACCTGTCGGTCAATCAGGGCTGCGGCCTGCTTATCGAGGGTCGAGATACGCCGCCCATGGTCATGATGAACCACGCACCTGCCTATTACGCCACTCAACTAGAGCGCCTGGGTTTTGCCAAGGCGATGGATCTGTTTGCCTATCGCATCAATCCGGATTTCCAAGCGCCAGCGGCGATGGAGCGACTGACCCAACGGCTCCAGTCCCGACTGACCCTGCGACCGATGGATTTTTCGCGCTTCAGTGAAGAGGTGTCCTTGCTCAGAAACATCTTCAATGACGCCTGGTCGCAAAACTGGGGCTTCGTGCCCCTGTCCGAGGCCGAATTCCAGGCCATGGGCAAGGAACTGCGTCTGGTGATTCAACCTGACTATACTTGCGTCGCCGAAATGGATGGCCAGCCCGCCGGATTCATCATCGCCTTGCCCAACGTCAACGAACTGATTGCCGATCTGCAGGGTCGATTGCTGCCCTTTGGGTGGGCCCGCCTCCTATGGCGAATCAAACGCAACAAGGCGACCTCGGCTCGCGTGCCGTTGATGGGCGTGCGAAAAGCCTTCCAGCGCGGTCCGATGGGGGCAGCGATCAGTTTCGCGATGATCGACCGTATTCGTCGGCCGCTGCATCGCAATGGCGTGAGGCAGGTGGAGATGTCCTGGATCCTGGAGACCAATCAGGGCATGAATTCGATGATCGAATCCATGTGTGGAGACCTCTACAAGCGCTACCGGCTCTATGAGCGGGACCTGCCGGCGACCGAGGGTGCCGACTCGTGAACGTGATTGTCCTCGCGGGTGACCGGGGTCCCGATGATCCGCTGGCCCGGCAGGCCGGCGTCACGGGAAAAACGCTGGTGCCCGTTGCCGGGCTCGCGATGCTGACGCGAGTGCTTCAGACCCTCGGAGCCTGGCAGCGCCTGGATCGTGCCGTCGTCGTGGCACCGGACAAGCCCGAATATCTGTCGGCCATCAGTGCGGCCGGAATCGGTGCCGCGACGCTGTTGGCGCCAGAAGCCTCACCAAGCCAGAGTGTCGCCGCAGCGCTCAAGAAGCTGGGCCCGCAGCGGCCCGTGACACTGGTAACGGCGGACCATCCCCTGCTCAGGATCGAGTGGCTGGAGCAACTCGACGCCGCCGCTGAGGATCAGGACGACTTGCGTGTAGGATTGGTTGACCATGCGGGTGTGCGATCGCGATTCCCCGATTCACGGCGGACGCGCTATCGCTTCTCCGATCGCGAGCTGGGCGGGACCAATCTGTTCCAGTTCAGAACGGTCAATGCCGACCGAATCCTGACCCTCTGGCGCCAGGTTGAAAGCGAACGGAAACGCCCCTGGAAGATCGTCTCCCTGCTGGGGGCCGCCAACCTGTTGCGCTACGCCGCGGGTCGTCTGCATTCGAAACAGGCCTTTGCGGCCCTTTCCCAGAGGCTGGGTGTGCGGGTGGGCTATCGATTGATCGACGACCCCCTGTCTGCCGTTGACGTCGATACGCCAGCCGATCTCGCGCTGGTGGAAGCCCTGTTCAAATCGGATCAGGTCGCGTGCGGCTGATCAGACGCTATCTGGCGCGAGAAATCCTGCGGCCGGCCGTGTCCGTGCTGCTGTTTTTGCTGGTTGTGGTGCTGGTCTTCTATGCCAGCCAGTTGCTGGGCGAGGCCGCTGCGGAAAGCTTGCCGATCGGCACTGTGATGACCATGGCCCTGTTGCGCCTGGGGCTCTATCTCGATGTGCTGATTCCCGCCTCGATTCTGCTGGGTATGGTGATTGGTCTGGGTCGACTGCAGGCCGGTTATGAAATCATCGCCCTGGCGGCTGGTGGGACCGGACGCCGCCAGATTCTGTCGTCCCTGGCCATCTGGTTGATGGGAATTGCCGTGATGGTGGGTTTGCTGACGATGATCTTTCGTCCCTGGGCTTACGCCACGCTTTATCAACTGGAGCGATATCTGGCCGCTGAACTGGACCTGAGTCGGATCGAACCAGGGCGCTTCCAGGTAGGCGATGAGCAATGGTTGATCTACGCTGAGGCGGCCTCGGACGGCGGCTTGGATCGGGTCCTCGTTCATCAGCGCCAACCGGGTTTCGACGGCCTGCTCAAGGCCCAACGGCTGGAACAGGAGCAGGTCAGTCCCGGCCTGATGCGTCTCGTCTTCACGGGCGAGGTTCAGAGCTATCGCA
>JBCDLQ010000459.1:0-2763 GCA_039414335.1 Pseudomonadota bacterium
CCATGACCAGCACGCGGGCAAACACGGCCGAGCGCACGTCTGAGACGACGCGCTGACCCAGCCAGCTGACCCAGTAGAAGCGCAGGCCGCCGCCAACGGACATGATGACGGCCGCGCCGAACAGCAGCCAGAACCAGCGGTCGATGCGGCTGATGTCTTCAGCGACAAAGCCGCGGTCGATCACCTGACCGACGGCGGCAGGAATAGCCAGCGCGCCGGCCGCTGAAATCAGTAGAAAGACCAGCGCCAGCGTGATCTGGACGCGATAGCGCGCGATGAAGGGCTTGAGCGAGGACAGGGAGGCCATTCGCTTGCTGCTTGGCCGTTTGCGTTGATCGGGTGTCATGAGTCTGTCTTACGAGGTGGCACCTGCACGGCGTCGACGGTACAGGCTGGGATAGGTATACAGCAGCAGCGCCAACCAAATGGAGCCGAAGGTAATAGCGTGATCGACCGTAAACGGCTCGTTGTAAACGAACACGGCCAGAATAAAAGTCATGCTGGGTGCCAGGTACTGGAAGATACCCATGGTACTCAATGGCAGCCGTCGAACGGCAGCGGCAAACAACAACAGGGGTATCACCGTGACCAGCCCTGTGCCGATGAGCAGCAACGCGGAACCCACCTGCGCCGGATCAAAGACCAGCAGCCCCGTTCGATGCAGCCAGACCATCCAGACCAGCGCCAGGGGAATCGCCAGCAGCGTCTCCCAGAACAATCCCACCATCGGGCCGACATCGGTGAGCTTGCGCACGACCGAATAAAGGCCGAAGGAAAAGGCCAGACTGAGGGCAACCCAGGGAATCTCGCCCACCTGCAGCGCCATGTAGACGGTTCCAGCAGCGGCAATCAGAACGGCGAGCGCCTGAATCGGCGAGAGCCGTTCGCGGAAGATCAGCATGCCCAGCACGACATTGACCAGCGGATTGATGAAGTAACCCAGGCTGGTGGACAACACACGGTCGGAATTGACGGCGTAGACGAAAATCAGCCAGTTCGCCAGGATCAAAGTGCTGGACACGGCCAGCATGGCCAGCATGCGCGGCGGAATCTTAATCTTCTTCAGAACCTGGCCGCGATCGCGCAGCAGCAGGATCAGTCCCAGGAAGAACACGGACCAGACGATGCGGTGAGCGATGATCTCGTCAGCCCGCACATGATCCACCCACTTGAAATAGATTGGCGCCAGCCCCCAGAACAGGAAGGCCGAGAGCGCCGTAATCAGGCCGAATCGCCGTTCGCGCTCATCGATCACGGATCGTCCCCGGCCTCAGGACGCAACCACACGACCTCGGGCTCGTTCAGGGTTCCAGTGATCTGGATCCGGGCGAAGTCTTCCTCTCGAGTCAGGTCCAGAACACCGGCCAGGCTTTCGGGCGGCCAGTCGGAACGCAACTCTCCCTGCGCCACCATTTCCTCACTGACCATTTGAAACTCCGACAGGATGAACTCCCCGTTGTTGATCTCGATGGGCGTGCTCAGAAATTCGAACGTGTCGCTGGCACTGTCCAACCAGATCGACGGTACCAGGCTCTGCAGAACCGGCCATTGCCCGTTCCAGAGTTCAACCGCACCTTGCCCCGTCATTTCCAGACCTGTCGTACCACTGCTCAAGACCAGCGCCATGGAGAAGGCACCAGAACCGCTTGGCGCCCAGTCCACAGGAACGGACGAAGCCAGGCGACCAAAGTCATCAGCGTCCACGCGCAAACCCAGCTCGGAACTCCAGCCGGACGGCGCCATATTGACCACGCCCAGGGCGCTCAAGAAACCACCAGGCACCTCTGCTGCCAGTCGGTCCACAGCCAAGCGGCGATCTCGCGCCTGGGCCGTCATCTCCAGGTCCTTGAGCACCAATCCTGTCTGAGCCACCTGACCAATTTTCACGTCAAGGTCGAAATCCATGGCCTGAAGCCCAGAGATCACCCGAGACTGACTATCGGCGCCCAGCTGCCCCGCCAGAAGGGACGGCAGTCGAGCGACATCCAGATCAATCATCTCGGCATTCAGGGTCATGTTGATATAGGGCTGATCAAAAGCCGTGTACTGCAGCTCGGAGACAAACTCATGCTCATTGATGCGCAACTGTCCGGAGTCCAGCGACACTGATAATGGCGGACCAGGCTGTACATCAAGATTGCCCAATATCTCGATGTCGAAATGACCGCTCTCCATGGCCCCAATCAGCCGCATATTGGCCAGACGGAAGCGTCCTTCGTCCTGTGGCAACATCAGTGCGTCGATTTCCAGCCAGTCAAAGAGCGCCGGATCACCAACGTTTCCGCGGAAGCGAAACTCCAGCGGTTCCCCAAGGGCAAAACCGTTCAATTCGATCTGATCGACGGAAAACTCTTCCTGACGACCACCGAGGCTATCGCTGAGGTTGACCAGCACGTCGTCAACCTGCACCGGGCCATCCAGCCAGCTCTCGGATTGATCAGGATTGGGATTGGTTTCGAGCAAGCCCTCAAGGCTGCTGATGCCCCCGCTGTCGGCATGCAGGTTGAGTTCGGCACCGCGCAGACGGACCTCACTGGCCTGCAGCTCTCCGCGAATCATGGGCAGCAGGCGCAGGTTCATCTCCAGAAATTCGGCCTGCAGCAGGGAGGGACCTTGATAGTCTTCAGGGCCGGAGATCTCGACCTGCTCAGCCTCCAGCCGGATACCCGGAAACAGGCGAACCTTGAGATCACCCCGGATATCAATTCGACGACCGGAGTCTCGTTCCACATGGTCGGCCAGCAGGCCCTTCAGCCGGTCTTC
>JBCDLQ010000460.1:0-2759 GCA_039414335.1 Pseudomonadota bacterium
CCTGCCGCTGCTCGGAACAGGCCGCCAATCAGCTTGCGCCCAAACTGCTCAATGTACTGGGACGTCATCCCGACGCCCAGCGTTGCCAGGAAGTCCTTGATATGGCCGCGATCGAGTTCGTAGCCATAGGCCTTGCCGATGCGATAGACCATTTTGATCTGCAGAGGAATGATCGCCATGGAAGCCCATGACTGGGGCAGTAGTTCGAGCGCGCCGTTGAGGATGGCGTAGTTCGTGATGCGCTCGTCCAGCGCCTTCTCGTCCACCGTCGCCGTTCCCGCTGCTGGATCGGGGCTCGCTTCAACCGCGCTCGCGGTACCAACGGAGGCGGCCACAGCCGGGGGAGCGGCGGCTTCCGTGAGTTCGACGATCTGCTCGGCTTCTTTCTCGATTTCTTCGGATTCCTCGCTTTGCATGCCAAGGAGAGCCTTGAGCCGGTCAAGGAATGCTCGTTCTGCCTCCGACATGCGGCCATCGGCATCGCACACTCCCACCGCCATCTCGTAGGCCAGGTGCTTCTCGCCCGCGTCGCTGAGGTCAGCCACGGCCGCTTCCAGCGTGGCACGCTTGAGCAGGACGTCCTGATAGAGGCTGCGAAGGTCCGGCGCCGTATCACCCAGCGCCTCGGCGATGCTACGAATTTCTTCGCGTTCGGATTCCTGCTTTTCGTTATCGGCAAAGGCCGCGAACAGGGCAATGGTCAGGATCGCTCGGTCTCTGGATTCGCTCATTCAACACGCTCGACAATTGGACAGGTCAAACCAGTGACCTGCGGTCACCGGCCGATTTTTCCAAGGGCGTTCAGACCACCAACGGGCTGTCAGACTCCCAGCGGAATGCCGAACATGAAGAAGGCCACCAGCAGCGTCGTCCACACCAGGAGAAAGGCGATGGAGTAGGGCAGCATGATCAGCAGCATGTCACCGAAACCCATATCGGGCTTGTACTTGCGCATGAAGGCAAGAATGACACCGGCATAGGCCATCATCGGCGTGATGATATTGGTTGAAGAGTCGGCAACACGGAAGGCCGCAGCCACGAAGTCCGGCGTCATGGCCGGGTTCACGAAGTACAGCATCGGGACGAAAATCGGCCCCAGGAGCATCCATTTCGACGTCAGGCCGCCGATGAAGATGTTGATCACGGCGGTCGTCAGCACGAAGCCGATCAGCAGCAGGACCGGGAACTGCTGCAGGCCCAGCCACTGAAGGAATTCAGCGCCGAGGAAGGTGATCCAGGTGCCCAGGCCGCTATAGGTCAGCAATCCCAGGAAGTTATAGGTAAAGAAGGTCAGTACCAGGATGTAGCCCATGGTATTCATCTGCTTGACCATTGCCTCGACAACATCCCAGACCTTCTTGAACTTGCCGGCAGCGACGCCGAAGAAGATGCCGGTGACGGCGAAGAAAATCGAGATCAGCAAGATGATGTCGCTCATCCAGGGCGTAATTTCACGACCGGTTTCGTCAACATAGGTGGCCAATGGCCCCAGGGCGAGAAACAGGATGATGCCCATGGCGACAAGAAAGCCCGGCAGGGTCGCCCATAGACCGCGAACCTCTTCCTTTGTGAGCTGAAATTCACCGGGGTTGATGTCATCGGGCACGATGAATTCGCCGCCGTCCAGCTTCGGTTCGACAAAACGTCGGGTGACCCAGAATCCCGTGACGGCAAGGACAATGGTCGAGGTGATAATGAAGTACCAGTGCATCGTGACGGCATTCAGCGCCACACCTGCTGCATTGGCAAAAGGAACGCCCTGAGCTTCGGCAAAAATCTTGGCGTTTTCCCCAATGATCGCGTCGACGGGACCCGGAATCACATTGGCGCTGAAGCCCGCCGACACACCCGCAAAGGCCGCAGCCATGCCGATCAGGGGGTTGCGCCCAAGTCCCGCATAAAGCAGACCCGCAAGGGGGATCAGCACCAGATAACCTGCGTCCGTGGCCACAGAGCTGAGAATGCCGATCAGGACGAGCATCAGGGGCAAAATCTTCTGGGGAATGTGGGCGCCGACGGCCTTGATCAGCGCACCGAACAGGCCGGAGTGCTCGGCGATGCCGACGGCCAGCATGACGACCAGAATGACCCCGAGCACACCATTACCGAAGGCTAGCCAGTTGGCCACCAGCGCGTTGTCGAAAATCCAACGCATTTGCTCGGCCTGGTGCATGCCGAGAATCTGATGTTCAATGGCACCACCGCCGGCACCCACGGTTTCGAAGGTGTAGCCGGACATGAACACCGTCAGCAGATAAGCGGCCGGATAAAAGGCCATGAAGATGATGACGGGGTCGGGAATGCGCTTGCCGGCGCGCTCGATAAGGCTCGCAAAAGATTTGCCGGTGACGGGCATGGCGGGGGTCTCGGAGTTGAAAATCGCACCCGAGTATAGCGGTTGGCTCACGGTTGAGTCGGACTGTTCAACGGTGGTGACTGTGAGTCAGCCAGTGACTGACTTTCCGACCCGGTACAGACGCTTCGCCGACTACTCGGTCCGAGTTTTCGGCACCAGACTGACCAGAGCCATGCCGACAAGCATGGAAGCGACGAACAGGGCGGCCTGCCAGTCCAGATAGGCGAGGGCGGCGATGGCCGGTCCCGGGCAGTACCCATAGAGTCCCCAACCCACTCCGAACAGCGCAGCGCCGGCCATCAAGCGGCTATCGATCTGCTGGTTTGTTGGCAGTTCAAAGCGATCGTGGAAGCGTGGTGCAGGATGTTTCAAGACCCAGGAAAAACCGATCGCCGTGACGAGC
>JBCDLQ010000461.1:0-2737 GCA_039414335.1 Pseudomonadota bacterium
CCGCGAGGATCTGCTTGGAACGAACCTCGTCGAGGCGGCGAACTCCCTGGGACTGTCCGCGCAGGACGATCGCACGAACCAGCTCCAGATCCAGCTGCGCATCTTCCGGATCAGATTCAGGCAGCTCGGTCAGGCTCTGTTGATTGCAGCGGTAGTCTTCGAGCTGGGCCACGGCGCTGACCACTTCTTCCGGCGACAGGAAGCTGGGCCAATCGGCCGCCGCAAACCGCTGGGCCGCATCGCGGGCCCCCTCACCGCCCAGCAGGCAGCCCAGTATCGGTAGCGAAGGCTTGCCGACGCCTTCGATCACCGTCTTGGCCAGACTGTCCAGGTCAGAGACCAGATTCGGCGTCAGCGTCAGCACGATGGCATCAACCGCACCGCTCTCGCTGAGCTGTTGGATGGCAAAAACCAGGTCTTCGGCGCTTGCCCAACGACCGAGATTGAGCAGACCCCGATGCGCCATGGCACTCGGAAAGCGCTCAGCCAGCTCGCCATCGAGTTCGGCACCGAAGTCGGGCCAGAGGCCGTCGGCCCGGGCCAGGGCGTCGCGTGTCAGCAGCCCTGCGCCGTTTGAATTACTGATGACGGCCAGTCGCGGGCCGCCAATGGACTGCGTATGGGCCAGCAATTCCGCCGTGCTGAACAGGTCATCAAAGCCCTCGACGCGAACCGCTCCGGATCGGCGCAGAGCCGCATCAAAGGCCTGGCGTTTCCAGCGGACGCGATTGGCCTGAATCTCCAGTGCCGCTTCCGTGTTCGGGAAGACGGGACTTTCGAGATGCTGATCAATCTTCAGTACGACCACGGGCTTGATCCGGGCCGCCGCACGCAGGGCCGACAAGGTCTTGCGTCCTCGCTCAACATCGGTCTGGGCGACTAGGATGGCGCGGGTCCGGCTGTCGATAGCGAGATAGTCGATCAGGTCCGATAGATCCACATCCAGGCCGTCACCCAGGGAGAGAAAGTTGGAGAAGCCGATGGAACGCTCCAGCGCCCAGTGCTGGACCGCCATGGCCATACCGCTGGACTGGGACACGAAGGCCAGACTGCCGGTGGCGAGTGGCTCGATCACCATGCTGGCGTTCAGGCCCAGCGCCGGCACGGTCAGCCCGACACAGCCGGGACCAAGCAAGCGCATCTTGTAGCGACCTGCAACGCCCAGCAGGGCGTTGGGATTGACAGCAGCGCCCTCATCCTGCGGCGGCATGACCGTCAGGATCATGGCAGCGCGACAGCCGATCTCGCCCAGGGATTCCAGCACGCCGATCAAGGCGTGAGGTGGCGTTGCCACGACGGCCAGGTCCGGTGCGCGTTGCATCTGATCGACGTGTGGCAAGGCGGGGCGACCCAGGACCTCGGAATGGGCCGGATTAATCGCGATGATGTCACCCTCGAATCCGGAATTCAGAAGATTGCTGAAGACGCGCTGCCCCACGCTGCCCGGTCGTTCGGACGCACCGACCACGGCCACGGTCTGTGGCTGAAAGAACCCTTCCAGATTGCGAATGGACATGTATCAGCTGCCCCACCATCGCCAGAAACCACGCCCAGCATGCCAGAGGGCGGGCGAAGAATCGAGATCGGGCGCGCCAATCCGATACACTCTCGACCCATGAAAATCGCAAGCTGGAACGTCAATTCCCTCAAGGTTCGGTTGCCGCAGGTCACCGATTGGCTGGCACACACGAGCACGGACGTGCTCGGCCTGCAGGAAACGAAGCTGGTGGACGACAAGTTCCCGGCGGACGAACTGCGAGAGGCTGGCTATCAGGTCATCTACACCGGCCAACCCACCTATAACGGTGTCGCACTGATTTCCAGGCACGAACTCATCGACCCGGTTTACGCAATCCCTGATTTTGAAGATGAGCAAAAACGCGCCATCGCCGCTACGGTGAACGGGGTGCGGGTGATCAATCTCTACGTCGTCAACGGCCAGGAAGTCGGCTCGGAGAAGTTTGCCTACAAATTACGCTGGTTCGAAGCCATGACTGAGTGGGTACGCAAGGAGATGGACAACCATGACAAGGTCGTGGTCATGGGCGACTTCAACATCGCGCCCGACGATCGCGATGTCTATGACCCAGAGGGCTGGCACGAGAAGATTCTCTGCTCCACGCCGGAGCGCGATGCGCTGAAAGCTCTGTTGGACCTCGGGCTCCACGACAGCTTCCGACTGTTCGATCAGCCGGAAAAGACCTGGTCCTGGTGGGATTACCGCGCTGCCATGTTCCGCCGTGGTTTGGGCCTGCGCATTGACCTGGTGTTGGTTTCCGACGCCCTGAAAGAGGTGTGCACGACCAGCTTCATCGACAAGGAACCGCGCAAGAACGAACGCCCGTCAGACCACGCGCCTGCGGTGGGTGAGTTCAGGCTTTAACGCAGCAAAAAGCAAAACCTATAAATCGCAAAGCAGCGAAGCAGCAAAGAAAAACCTCAAGTCGTTTTTGCTCTTTCGTTGCGCTGCGATTCAATCGCCTCAGGAACTTGTGGAGCTTAAAGGATGGCTACAGCGCCGGAACTCACCAATAATCGTCGCCCCGAGCCTGACCCGGGGCCTAGTGGCTTGAGTGCCGCCTTCTCAGTCGCTGGATCCCGGGTCAAGTCCGGGAAGACGGAACAACAATTAACTGGGATTCAGAGGCATGAACTCATTAATCACGAACCAGCGTTTTTCCAAAGAAAACCTTAGCTCTTCTTTGCTGCTTCGCTGCTTTGCGATTTAAAGGTTTTA
>JBCDLQ010000462.1:0-2736 GCA_039414335.1 Pseudomonadota bacterium
GCCATGAAATCCTGCCCGCCTTGCGCTCACGCTGGCCCGGACTCGACCAGAGTGTGGTTCGCAGCGCTCAGCTCTCAAAGGCAGCGGCCAACGAACTGGAACAAACCGTGCGGCTTCAACTGACAGGCGATCGTCCCTGGGGCCGCGAACTCGACGCGACGCGTTTATTGGGCCTCAGTCCCTTCCTGCAAGGCGAAGCCATCAGAGTCTGGTCTCGTGCACTCACGGGTAGCGGGCCCTCGGGACCCAAGATCGACGAGTTTCTGGATCAGCTCCTGAACGCCGGGGATGATCGTCAACCGCAGCTGGAATTCGACGGTCATGCGATCCGCCTGTGGCAGCAGAAGCTCTGGTTGATCGAAGCGGAACCGTCGCAGGCCTATCGGCTGGACTGGTGCACGGATCAGCCCCTATCCCTGCCCTTCTCACTCGGTCGAATCAGCCTGTCCGGCCCCAAGGAAGGCACTTCTCTGCATCTTCAGGTCAGAAGCGGCGAGCCGGGCGATCGCCTGAAGCTCGGCTCTGACGGCCACAGAAAGGTCAAGGAACTGATGCGCGAAGGCGGCATTCCGCCTTGGCAAAGGGCGAGCTGGCCACGCATCGAACGGGACGGTCGATTGATCGCAGTGGGCAGTCGATGGCTGGAACCGAAATTTCAAGACTGGATGCAAGCCCATTCGTTCCAACTGCATTGGGTTCCGCTAGAATCGCTTCCCGGGGCCATAAGCCCGAACGCAACGCATGGAAACCACTGAGCAATGAGCAAGAAGACCGCTGAAAAGACAACAGATCAGGACCAGAACGAACTGGATTTCGAGTCCGCGCTCGCCGAGCTTGAAGGCCTGGTCGAGCAGCTGGAGGCGGGTGATCTCGGGCTGGCCGATTCATTGCAGCACTTCGAGAAAGGCGTGATGCTGTCTCGACGCTGCCACGCGCTACTCGACGATGCGCGGCAGAAAGTCAGCCTGCTCACGGACCCGGAGAACGAGGCCAGCGAGACGGACTTCAAGCAATCGAACGAAACGTCAGATTGATTCTTGGCCCCATCGGCCGACTGGACTTCGGCAATTCATGCAGCCAGTGATGCTGCACGTCACCCGCCATGACCAGCAAGCTGCCGTGGACCAGATCCAGCGATAGCGCTTCGCCCTCACCTCGAGGTTTCAGCCTGAAGCGGCGCGACTGACCCAGGCTGACTGAGGCAATCACGGGGTTTGTGCCCAATTCCTTCTCGTCATCGGCATGCCATCCCATGCTGTCCCTGCCATCGCGATAGAGATTGCACAGGACGCTGTTGAATTCACAGTCGAGCTGATCGACAAGCTTGCGTCGCAACTCCGCCAATTCGGCGCTCCAGGGCTGCGCGTCCAGCGTTTTGCCGGAATAGCGATAGCTCACCCCCGAATCGCCATGGAAGCTGGTCAATCGAGGCTGCATGACTTCCTTTCCAAACAATCGAATCGGTCGCTGCTTCCAGGGAAGATCAGTCGAGAGTCGTTCGAACAACTGATCGGCGCGGACCGCTTCGATCCAGTCGGGATGGTAGCTCAGGCGACCTCCCGGCGGAAGATCGATGATCGAGTTCTCAAACAAGTCCACTCAGCGCGCTCTGGCGATCAGCCCCACAGCCAGCAAGGCCAGAATCAGGGGCGGTACAACAGCCACGGCGATGACCGGCCAATTCATCAGCAGGCCGACGAAGGTGGCCAGTTCGGTCAGCATATGGAACCCTAGGCCAAGAACCAGCGCACCCACCAACCGTACGGTGACGGCCCGACTCTTCAGGGGAACCGCCGCGGTTGCCATGGCCGCCAGCACCATGACCAGACAGGTCAAGGGCAGGACCAGCCGCTTCCACAGCACCATTTCGAACTCGGCCACGTCCTGACCGCGCTCTTTCAGCCCCTGAACGTACTGCCAAAGATCGCTCAGCGGTAAGGATGCCGGCGGAGACAACAGTAGCTCCAGCTGCCTGGCACTCAGAAACGAGGCCCAGTTCATGGTGTCGGCCTGGACGAAGTAATCGCCTCGATCTGCCGTGAAGTCGCGAACCTTGACCGCTTCGAGAACCCAGTTGCCGTCGGCTTCGACCAGCGCCTGATCGGCTCGCAGCTGCCGCTGCAGATGCCCCTCGTCGTCGAACTGATAGATATCGATCCCCGTTGGAATGCGTCCTAGCCTGAGGGTTTCAACGTTGAGATACTCGTCACCGGACCGAATCCACAGGCCGTGGGCCGGATGCCACAGACCGCTCTCACCCAGCGTTGCACCCAGCAGGCTTTCCGGCTGCTGTCGAATTTCGGGAATCACCCACTGCAAGGCCGACAGCGCCAGCAACGACACGAGCACGCCGGGAATCAGCGCCAGTGCGGTCAGTCGCCAGATCGACAGTCCCGCGACTCGAAGGATCGTGAGCTCATTGCGAGTCTGCAGCACGCCCATGGCGGCCGCCGTAGCCAGCACAGTGATTACGGGCAGGAGGTCGATCAGACCCTCCGGCAAGCGACTCAAGGCGGACAACGCGGCCAGCAAGAGATCTCCAGCGCCGCCCAGGCCCTGTTCCAGGATGTCGAGCATCTGCAGCAGCCACAGCAGCGAGCCAATGGCGACGGCCGCCACCATGTAGGCGGCGCCGAGATTATTCAACAGATAGCGAGAAGCCAGCCTCACAGCACGTACCCCGGCCCGCGCTGGAACAGGATGAAGCGCATTCCCAGCGCGATCGTTAGAATCAGC
>JBCDLQ010000463.1:0-2735 GCA_039414335.1 Pseudomonadota bacterium
GCTCTGCGATCTGGGGGAGATTAGAGCTTTCGATCTGGACAGGGAAGCCGCTCACACCCTGAATGGTCAGCGCCGTATTGACGCGTTGTGCCACGCCACTCTCGAGCACGAAGCGCCCGCCGGCCGGACTGATGATGCTGAGTTCATTGAAGATGGAAGGCCCGCTGATCTGAGCCACCCCGCCAACATCGTCGAAGAAGAGGACGCGTCCGGAAGCGGCCAGAAACTGGCCCGCATTGACCCAGTCCCCAACGACTCCAATTTCTCCATTGCCGCCGTCCAGGAGTCCATTGATGTTGACAGCGCCAGCCTCGTCGACTGCTCCATTGTCGACAAAGAGTTCGCCGTCGACGATCAACTCGGTGCCGGCCAGAGAGAGGCTGCCGTCACCCAGCTGAATCGATCCGCCGTTACCGATCAGCACACTGGCCGACAGGCTCTCGAACGGAGCAAACAGGCTGGCCAGGAAGAGTGCCAATGAGAGTGCTTTCAATCTATGATCCCCTAGTTGCCGGACGGCTGAAGAATGATGAGACTAGCCGAGCCCGTTGGCTAACGCAAGGAATGGGGATGAATTCAGAACGACCGCTAGATGTCTGCCTGGTCATGATCGTGCGCAATGAGGCGCACGTGATCCAGCGTTGCCTGGATTCCGTGCGTTCCCTGATCACCCGCTGGTGCATTGTTGATACGGGTTCCAGCGATGACACGGCGCAGCTGATCCAGGAAACGCTGAAGGATCTACCCGGCGAGCTTCACCATCGACCCTGGGTCGACTTTGGTCACAATCGAAGTGAATCCCTCGCCTTGGCGCGAGACCAGGGCGACTGGCTGCTGCTGATCGACGCCGATGAGGAGCTGGTGATCAGTGAAGATTTCACCCCCCCCTCGGACTCCCGGATACACGCCTGGCAGATCAAGCAGAAGCCGGGAGGAGAAACCGAGTTCTACCTGCCCAGGTTGTTGCGTTCTGATCATCCATGGCGATTCGAAGCCGTGCTCCATGAATACCTCGCTTCCGACCGCCCCTTCGAACAGGCACGCCTCCAAGGCCTGACTCAGATCGGTCATTTCGACAGCGCGCGCAATCAGCAGTCGCCCGAAGAAAAATACCGGCGTGACGCCCAGCTGCTCGCATACACGATCGAGAAGCACGGCGATGACCCGCGTTATCAGTTTTACCTGGCTCAGAGCCTGCGAGATGCCGGTCAGCTTGAAGAGTCCCTGTCCGCCTACAGGAAGCGGGCTCGAATGGCTGGATGGGATGAGGAAGTCTATTGCTCACTATTCGAAGTAGCGAGGCTGCTGGAGCGCTTGCGGGCCAGTAGCTCGGACATCGTTCAGGCCTATCTCGAGGCCTGGAACGCCCGACCCACGCGCGCCGAACCCCTTAGCGAATTGGCACGCGTTCACCGACTCGCAGAGCAACACGCTGCTGCCCATCTCTTCGCCGAGCGCGCTTGTCAGATCTCGCAACCGGACGATTCGCTATTCCTTGATCCCAGCGTCTATCAGTGGCGAGCCAAGGATGAACTGGCGATCGCCAGCTACTGGATGGGCGATCGCCAGACGGCGATCCATTTGACACAAGCATTACTCGACAGCGGCCGGTTGCCGGCATCCGAAGAACCGCGAATCAGATCAAACCTCGATCTCTATCAACAGCGGTCCGACAGATAACCTCCAAGCCAGTGGCTCGGAGGATGAATCAGGGCAGAGAAGCGACGGTCTGATCATCGACGATCCAGGTGGGCCGTGAACGAGCCGGTTTCTGAACCATAGCCGGAGACTACGAAGCGATAGTTGCCCGCCGGCAAGGCATGGTTGATGCTGCAGTTCATGTCATCACCATCGTCGTTCTCATCCATCAATTCGCCCGAATGGCTCTTCAGCTGGCAGACCGTATCCATATCACCGCTCGTATGCAGCCAGTAGCGCCCTGAATCAGCGATAAGCACTTCGAACTCCACGCTGTCGGAAGCCATGTCGATCCGAGCGCTGTGCGGCGTATTGAGCTCCAGGGCATAGCTCTTGATCTCGTATTCCATGACCATAAAGGTGGCATTACCGCCGTCGGAGCCGAAGCTGGAGACGACCACATGATATTGGCCGGGCACCAGGCGTTCACTCAGGGCGCAGTTGAATCCGTCGCCGGAGTCATCATCGCTGCTGATCTCGACGCCGCTCTCATTGAACAGGCGACAGACCGTGTCGACCTGACCTGAACTGGTCATCAGGTATCCCCCTTCCGTTTCCACCTCGAAGGCAACAGCAGCTCCCGTTTCGCTGCCCACAGCGATGGATACGGCATCGCCGATTGCGACGTCCTCGCTGCCCAAGGAACGGAAGATGATGGTGGTCTCGCCCTTGTCATCATTGGCAAAGCCTGCCACATCAACCTCATAGCGACCGATGGGCAGAATGCTGGTGATCGAACAGTTCATGTCCTGACCGCTGTCATCATCTTCAGCCACCGCATTGCCGCTGGCGTCCATGAGGCGACAGACGATATCCACTTCACCGCGGCTGGAAAGATTGAACAGCCCCGCCGCTTCAACTTCGAAATACGGGCGCTCATCTGTACTGCCGATGTTGACAGTTCTCGGTTCATCCATTTGCAAACGATTCGGTTCAGCGGCGCTACAAGCGGTGAGCGCAAAGAGTGAAAGTAGCGCCGCGGCGCCAACAGATTTCGCAGGTGCATGTGCATTCATGATTCAAGGTCTCCATGGTGA
>JBCDLQ010000464.1:0-2733 GCA_039414335.1 Pseudomonadota bacterium
AAAGCCTACTTGGAAGATTCTTCCTGACAAGCGTTTTTAATAATATCGGTGAAGGAGACCGCATCCAGGCTGGCACCTCCGATCAGGGCTCCATCGATATCGTTCTGGCTGAGGAGTTCTTCAGCATTCTCACAACATCAAACGGATGCTGGCCTACTCGACCATTTCGCACATGGGCTTCATGCTGATGGGCGTAATTTCGGGCACGGCCGAGGGCTACTCGGCGGCCATGTTCTACGCGATCTCCTATGCCATTATGTCGGCCGGTGCCTTTGCCGTGGTCATTCTGGTGTCCACCAGCGAACGTGAAGCCGACCAGCTCGACGACTACAAGGGCCTGGCCAAGCGCAATCCGGCCCACGCCCTGCTGATGCTGATGCTGATGTTCTCGCTAGCGGGCGTGCCCGTCTTCCTGGGCTTCTTCGCCAAGTGGCAGGTGATTGCTGCTGCGCTGTCAGCGGACTTTGTCTGGCTGGCCGTGCTGGCGGTCGTCACCTCAGTCATCGGCGCTTTCTACTATCTGCGCATCGTCAAGTTGATGTACTTCGATGATCCCGAAGACGACACGGCGATCGCTGCTCCGGTCGATTTCCGTGCGGTGCTGACCGTCAACGGCGTCGCAGTCCTGGCCCTCGGCATCTTTTCCGGCGGCCTGATCAGCCTCTGCGTCAGCGCCTTTGTCTAGGCCACTTCTGAATCATCAAAAGCATTAACACGAAGCAGCACGAAGGGCGCACGAAGTACACGAAGGGAAAACAGAGCGTTCTCTTTGTGTCCTTCGTGCCTTCCTCGTGTCCTTCGTGTTAAGTCCTTTCTGGTTGATATCTTTGTCTTCATGACGAACCCAGTCTCAGGCATGAGAACGGCCCGTGGCCTGTCCGGGATTTTGTTGCTGGACAAGCCTTCGGGAATCACCTCAAATGCGGCCCTTGGCCGCGCCAAACGCGTACTCGGCATTCGCAAAGCTGGTCATACGGGCACCCTGGATCCCATGGCCTCGGGCTTGCTGGTGCTGTGCTTCGGTGAAGCGACCAAGGTCTCGGGCTTTCTGCTGGACGCCGATAAGGCCTACGAGGCCGAGGCCACCCTGGGCATCAGCACCGATAGCGAAGACGCCGAAGGCGAGGTGATCGATCAGCAGGTGGTGCCTGAATTCGACTTGGCTGAGATTGAAGCGTCACTGGATGCCTTTCGCGGTCCGATCGAGCAGGTGCCGCCCATGCATTCAGCGCTCAAGCATCAGGGCAAGCGATTGTATGAACTCGCCCGCCAGGGAGAAGTGGTGGAGCGGCCGCCGCGTTCGGTCGTCATTCATGAGCTGACTTGCCGGGACTGGTCCCATCCGAAGCTTCAATTGGACGTGCGCTGCTCCAAGGGCACCTATATTCGCTCATTGGTGCGCGACCTCGGCCTAGCCCTGGGCTGCGGTGCCCATCTCAGCGCGTTGCGCCGGACGTTGAGTTCGCCATTCGACCTGGCCGATGCCATCACGCTGGACCAACTGTCGGATCTGGATGTGGATTCGGCACGAGCCTTGTTGCTACCACCCGATCAAGCTGTACAGCATTTCCCCGCCGTCCACTTGGACGAAGCCTATGCCTTGCGTTTGCAGCAGGGTCAAACGCTGCCTGACATCAAGGCCGCGCCGGGTCTGGTCCGTGCGTACTATGAGGATCGCTTTCTGGGTCTGGCCATGGTCGATGAGGACGGCCGCCTGCGCGCCAAGCGATTGCTGGCCACAAACTGAAGTCCATCAAGGGCTGAAGCGCCTAGCGTGGGGGGCGTTAGTGGGTGACCCAATCCGGTCGTCGACAATTCGATGAACCAATTTTCTTCTGAAATTCGCTTAGTCTTGGGAGAACACTCCGAAATGGACAGCGCTCATGCGTTTAGCGAATTGTCAGCCCAATCACTGCCGAATCCGGTTTCTTGGCCTGCTGCTCGGCCTATTACTTCCATCCTTGCTGTGTGCTCAGGTACAGCGAATCAGCGTTGCCTCAGACGGGAGTCAGGGCGATCGCGATAGCTATACGGCTCAGCTGTCCGATGACGGAATGGTGGTGGTCTTTCGGTCGAACGCGTCAACGCTGATCGTCGGTGATACGAATAATCACTCTGACATATTCCTGCACGATGTGGTCGCGGGAACGACGGAACGAGTCAGCCTGCTCACCGATGGGTCGCAGAACACCCGATTCTCGACCTTCCCCTCGATTTCAGATGATGGGCAGCTTATCGCTTACGAAGGTCGGCCGACCTCGAATGTGGCTTGGCCCACCATCTTCGATCGGAGTGATGGCAGTACGACTCAACTTCTGCCTCGAGCGGCTTCGGGTAACGTTCCCGCGAGCCCCCAGCGCGCCAGGAATGAACCTCAGATATCCGGTAACGGACAGTATTTACTGTTTCATAGCTTCGCAGATCTGCAGAACCTCTTCGACACCACGGCTCGGCCTCCGAACGACGACGACAACAACGCGGACGATGTCTTCGTTTTTGATCTGAATGCCGATCCGGTCCTTCCCATCGAACGCGTCAGTCGCGATACCAACGGAGACAGCGTCAGCGGCGATTCCCTGTCGGGCAGCCTCTCGGACGACGGCCGCATCGTGGCGTTTTTTTCCTACGCCAATGAGCTGACTCCGGGTGATGTCAATGGCCACGAAGATGTCTTCGTCAAGGACCGAATGACCGGCGCGACCGAACTGATCAGCGTCAGTGTGAGCAGTGGGT
>JBCDLQ010000465.1:0-2731 GCA_039414335.1 Pseudomonadota bacterium
GCTCCGGGGCCAGCTCAGCGTGAGCTTCCTGTCCGAGTCCCTGCCGAATCAGATTTACTATTACGACCTGCAGGGCCTCGGTGAAACAGCACGCACGGCGCTGGCAGAAGAGGACATCGTCTACGTCATGATCTACGACCAGAACGGTCAGATTCTGCATGATGGCAGCGCGGCACTCGAGCGCTTTGGCGAAGTCATGGACGATGATCTGGCCGAAGCCGTGATCGTCAGCCGTCAACCACTGACCCAATGGCACGACGATCTCGTCGACATCAGCCAGCCGATCTTCCTCGGCCAGAACCCGATTGGCGGCATTCGGATCGGTCTGTCTCGGGCCAGCTCCGAGCAAGCGATTGCCCGTCAGGAATCGGCCATGAGCGGTCAGGTCCAGTCCGCCTTCCTGTATCAGCTGCGCATGCTGCTGGCTGCCTTTATCGCGCTGCTGGCCATCGCCGGACTGCTGGGCTGGCTCGTCGGGCGTGGTCTGGTCCGTCCGATTCGCAAGCTCGCCGGTGCGGTCAAAGATCTGGAGACCGGGCGCTTTGATCAGATTCAATTGCAGAGCGACCGACGCGACGAACTCGGGGAGCTGATGCAGTCTTTCAGTCAGATGACCCAGACCATTCGGAGCCACGATCAGGCGATCCGGAAACTCGCCTATCAGGACACGCTCACCGGCCTGCCCAATCGATTGATGTTCCGCGAATTGCTGGACGACACGCTGACCGAATATGCGGGCTCCGCTCGAACGTTGGGTCTGATGTTCATTGATCTGGACAGTTTCAAGCGTATCAACGACACGCTGGGGCACGATGCGGGCGATGAAGTTCTTGCGCAAGTCGCCGATCGACTCCGTGCCTGTGCGGATGAGCAGACCGGTGATACGGACCAGGATCGAACCCTGGTCGCTCGCCTGGGAGGCGACGAGTTTGTCGCACTGCTCTCGGGCGGTGACGTCAATGAGCGCTGCCGCCAGCTCGCAGAGCGCATTCTCCACGCCATCAAGGAGCCCTTCAGGGCCGGCGACCAGAATCTCTTCATCAGCGCCAGCATCGGCATCACCGGCTATCCGGACGATGCCCACAACTCCAAGCTGCTGCTCAAATGCGGTGATCTGGCCATGTATCAGGCCAAGCTGAATGGCAAGAACGGGTATGCCTTCTACAGCGAAAAACTGACCCTGGCCGCCGATCGCCTGCTGCTGCTCGAGCAGGACCTGCGCCAGGCCATCGACGATCTACAGATCCGGGTGGCCTATCAACCCATTGTCGAAACTTCGACTGGCCGGCTGGTGGCGGCTGAGGCACTGTTACGCTGGCGACACCCTGAGCTGGGTGATGTTCCGCCCGAGCAGTTTGTTGCCGTGGCCGAAGCCAGCAGCCTCATCGAAGACCTCGGTGCCCGAGCGATCGAAATCGCCTGCCGCGATGCGGCGCGCTGGCAGCATCACTTGCCCGACGTTCGTGTCGCCGTCAATGTCTCGGGACGGCAGTTGCTCAAGCCCGGTCTCGACGAGCGCGTCGCCCAGGTCTTGAAGCGAAGTGGTCTGCGACCGAATCTGCTCAGCGTGGAATTGACAGAAAGCAGTCTGGTTCACGACCAGTTCCTGGCCTCTGAAACGCTGGAAAAACTTCGACGCCAGGGCGTCAGTGTTTGGCTGGACGACTTCGGAACGGGATTCTCGGGCTTGAGCCACCTGCGCGAGGTGCATGTGGACGGTGTGAAAATCGATCGAAGCTTCGTGGCTGATCTGAGTGAGGGCGCCGACGATCTGGCTCTGACCTCCGCCATCATTGCGATGGCTCACTCGATCGGTATGAGTGTGATCGGCGAAGGGGTGGAGACGGAGCAACAGCTAGAATTGCTCCAGGGGCGCAGTTGTGATTTCGTTCAGGGCTTCCTGTTCGGAAAGGCCATGTCGGTGGACGATCTGCGCACGCGCTTCGGCGGCAGTCAGGCGCGCCGAAGGACTGAAGGCTCCACCAGCTGATCGCCGATTCGCATTCGGACATTCTTTAACGCCACGGTCGCCCCGGATCCGGATGTCAGTCGAACGGGCGCAATCTCATCACCGCTCTCGATATCAATGAATCGCACACCCGCGTTGCTGCTGCAGAGGTGCTGATTGGCCCACTGGGCCAGCACGATCAATGACGGCAGCAGTGCCTTGCCCTTACTGGTCAGCCGGTAGTCCACCGCCCGCCTATCCTCGGGATTGGTCTGACGGCTGAGCAGACCCGCCTCCACCAGCTTCTTCAAACGGTCGGACAGGATATTTCTGGCAATTCCCAGCTCGTGTTCAAAGATCTTGAATTGCGTCCGGCCCGCAAAGGCCTCGCGCAAGATCAATAAGGTCCATGATTCTCCGATCAACGACGAAATACTCTCGATCGGACATTGAAATTTGGGTTTGGATTCGCTCATGGGCGCATTCTGAAGGAATGTGTTGCAATTTGCAACCGAATTGAGTAGACTGGCATTCCAGTTTTGATTTGAAACCTATATTTGGAGGTCGTCATGTTGATTCCCGAACGAGATAGCGCTTTCACCTTCCGTCGCTTTCTGGCACTGGTGGTGGTCTTCGGCCTTCTGGTCGGCGTTGGCGTGATGGCCTAGACTCAACAACTGTTGCTGACAACGAGAGTTACAGATGGCCCTGACGCTCTACACCCACCCGAAGTCTCGCGGGCGAATCGCGCGATGGATGCTCGAGGAATGCCAGGCTGACTAC
>JBCDLQ010000466.1:0-2731 GCA_039414335.1 Pseudomonadota bacterium
CCCAAGGCTGCAAGTCGCCGTGATGAGGCACGAGCAGTTCCAGATCGGACTGCAGCTCCTTGAAGATATTGACCAATGACGGCGGCGGTCGCACCCCCCGGGCGACGGAAAAGCACAAGCCATTGGCCTGGCCCGGTCCGTGATAAGGGTCCTGGCCGAGAATGACGACCTTGACGCAAGACAGTGGCGTCGAATTCAGGGCATTGAACATCTCCGGCCCCGGCGGATAGATCGTCGCACCGCCACGCTTTCGCTCCAACAGGAATTTCTTCAGCTCACGCATGTGAGGCTGCTGGAATTCCGACTCCAGCACCTCCAGCCACTCGGGATGTAATTGAACTTGCGTCATTGCCAAAGAACAGCCGATTGGATTCGCAGCGGCAAGCCTAGCAATTCCTGACTGGAACCGGGTAGCGCTGGACCATGAAAACGCTTGCCAGCGACCCCGTCTGAACGCAGATATCGGTATCATTGGATGATCTTCGAATTCACATTGAAAGCCCATGCCCATTCAAACTGATGCCGTGATCATCGGCGCCGGACCGGTCGGCCTTTTTCAGGTCTTCGAGCTCGGTCTGCTCGACCTCAAAGCCGAACTGATCGACAGCCTCCCGCAACCCGGCGGACAGTGCGCCGAACTCTATCCCGAGAAGCCGATCTATGACATCCCGGCTTATCCGGTGATCGGGGCTCAGGAACTCATCGACAATCTGCTCGAGCAGATCAAACCCTTTAATCCCGGCATGCACTGGGGCCAGCAGGTCGAGAAATTCACCAAGCGCGAAGACGGCCGTTTCACAGTGGTCACCAGCAAGGGGACCGAGTTCGACGCCGGTACCGTGATCATCGCCGCGGGCCTGGGCTCGTTCCTGCCGCGCAAGCTCAAGGCCAAGAATCTCGATCAGGTCACAAGCGATCAGGTTCAGTACAAGGTCACCGATCGCGAGCGCTATCGCGACAAGAACGTGATCATTCTGGGCGGCGGCGATTCGGCACTGGATTGGGCGGTTGACCTGTCTGAAATTGCCGGATCGATTTCACTGGTCCATCGCCGTGCCGAATACCGCGGCGCACCCGCTACGGCTGCCAAGGTCATGGCCCTGGCCGATGAAGGCAAGATCACTCGATACCAAGGGTTGATCATGGAGGTCCACTCGGAAGATGGTCGCTTCACCGGTCTCGAGGTGATGGACATAGACAAGAATCGACAGATCATCGAAGGGGACGAGGTGCTCGTGTTCTGGGGTCTGGCACCCGATCTTGGACCGATTGCCGACTGGTCGCTGGATATCGAAAGGAAACAGCTTGCCGTCGATACGGAAAAATTCGAGACCAATATTCCCGGGGTGTTCGCCGTCGGCGACATCAATACCTATCCGGGCAAGAAGAAGTTCATCCTGTCCGGATTCCACGAAGGCGCGCTCGCAGCCTTCGGGGTGCAGAAATACATCTACCCGGACAAGCGTCAGTTCGTGCAATACACCACGACTTCACCGGTGATGCACAAACGCCTGGGTGTGGAAAGTGAAAAGAAATCGGCCTGAAGATTGACTCATGGCTCGGCCGGACGCGCGCTTAGTCGCTGACGCTGTCCATCAGCCGGTCATAGCTTTCTCTCGAGTAGCCGGCGATGCGCTGGCTCTCGAAGAAGGCCAGGGGCACTCCGCGACCACCAGCGTCGCGCCACAGCTGCTGCGCCTCTGCCGAACTCTCCACGTCGATTTCGAGAAAACCGACCTGGCGCTCGTTCAGGTGCGCCCGGGCGCGATCGCAGTAGCCGCACCACGGTGCCGTAAAGAGCACGACCCGATGGTCTTCGCTGAAGTCAGCAGCGCTCACTTTGCTGTTCGAATACAGCAAGGCGGAGGCTGCGACCGTCACCAGGGCGGATACCAACACAATCAGTCTCATCGACGTTTCTCCAGCTGCAATTCAAACTCAATATCCACGCGATTGCGGATGAACTCGGTGTCGGCATATTCGCCCACGCCCACCTGGTAATCCAGGCGCAGGATTTCGGCCAAGCCGGTCATTGACAGCACTCCATCATTGAGCGCCAGTTCAACTTGAACTGCCTGGTCGACAGCCTGACCTCTCAGCTCCAACGTCCCTTCGACCAGCAAACCGCCGGCTTGTTCATTGACATCCCTTGAGGTCCAGACCGCAGCCGGGAAGTCGACTGCGGCGAAGAAGGCGTCACCGTGCAGGATCTCGTCACGGTCGCGATTGCGCGTATCCGCTGAAGCCGTCTCAACCGTCACGGTCCATTCGCTGTCGGTCCATTGCTCTGCTGAAGGCTGGCAGACCTCCACCTCAAACTGCTTGAACTGACCATAGAAGCGCTCGTCTTCAATGGCTCCCGAGAATCGCAACTCACCCGTTGCCGCGTCGCCATGCCAACAGGGCGACTGCGCGTGAACCGGCACGCAGACCAGGGCCGTCGTCAGTATCAGAATTCGGAACAAATGGGTCACGATTGGTCCATCAAATGCGATAAGGGCGAAGGATACGTCCAGCGGCATGAAGGAAATGCTCAAGTCCGGACGCAATGACCTTTCATGACAAGTGCGTCAAGGAGTCGTGAATTTCCCTCGTTTTGACGTGCCCGCTGTGGCACACTTGCGCCGGCTGTTAGCGAACAACAAGCGGATAACAAACAACAAACCCGAGGGACTCCCCATGACTACGAGCCGGTTCATTCTGGCGCTCGCCTTGTGCGCGCTCGCCCTTC
>JBCDLQ010000467.1:0-2719 GCA_039414335.1 Pseudomonadota bacterium
CGATGCGATGGCTGACTTCGGCAATGTAGGCCGAGATGATGGTCAGGGCCGCCAGGGCAGCAGCACCAATGGCGAAGCCCTTGCCGATGGCTGCGGTCGTGTTGCCCAGCTCGTCGAGCGAGTCGGTGATCTTGCGCGTGTCTTCACCCAGGCCAGCCATTTCGGCAATGCCGCCGGCGTTGTCGGCGACGGGGCCATAGGCGTCAATGGCCATGGTCATTCCGACGGTAGACAGCATGGCGACGGCGGCGATACCGACACCGTACAGATCCGCATTGCCGTTGGCGATGAAGATCATGACGCAGATGGTGATGATGGGAATCACGACCGACTGCATGCCCGTCGCCAGGCCGGAGATGATGACCGTGGCGGAACCGGTTTCACCGGAACGGGCGATTTCACGCACGGGCTTGCCGGCCGTGTAGTACTCGGTCGACAGGCCGATGATCACTCCACCGACGGCACCGACCAGCGCAGCAATCCAGACACCGTTGTCCACGCCCAGGTAGCCGATGAGGAAGTAGGCCAGGATGATGAAACCGACGGCCGCCGACATGGTGCCGGCACGCAGGGCCACTTCCGGGCTCTTGCCGGACATGCCCTTGACCACGCCGATGGCGAGAATGGAGCAGACCAGACCCAGAGAGGCCAGCAGCAGTGGCAGGCTCATCAGCGCCGAGCCTTCGCCCATGCCTTCCACGAACCCGCCGCCGGCGTTCTGAACCATGACCGTGGCCAAGGCCACGGTGGCGATCATGGCACCGCAGTAGGATTCGAAGATGTCCGAGCCCATGCCGGCGACATCACCGACGTTGTCACCGACGTTGTCGGCGATCACACCCGGGTTGCGCGGGTCATCTTCCGGAATACCGGCCTCGACCTTGCCGACGAGGTCGGCGCCGACGTCAGCGGCCTTGGTGAAGATGCCGCCGCCGACGCGGTAGAAGAGGGCGACGACGCCAGCGCCCATGCCGAAGCCATGGATGCGATGCGCCGTTTCCGGATCGGTACCGAAGAAGTAGTAGAGCGTGCCCAGGCCGACGAGGCCCAGGGAAGCCAGCACCATGCCCATGACCGAACCACCGAAGAAGGCGACGGTCAGGGCCTTGTCCTGGCCGTATTCATGAGCGGCAGAGGTCGTGCGCACGTTGGCGCGGGTCGCGGCGATCATGCCGAGGAATCCGGCCAGTGCGGAACAGACGGCACCCACCAGGAAGGAAATGGCGGTCTGGATGCCGAGACCGGAGAAGGTCAGGGCGGTGAAGATGACCGCGACGGACAGGCCGATCAGGATCAATTCGCGGCGCATGAAGGCCAGGGCGCCTTCCTGGATCAGCTTCGCAATCTGGCCGGGCTTGCCTTCCATGACCGGATAGCTCATCACGATGCGATACAGAATGAAGGCCACAATCAGGCCTACAACCCCAAGAACTGGGGGAATCATCAACTGGTTCATTTTCTCTCCCGGAGAACTGGCCGCTGACGCGGCGATCTGGTGTTTTTCAGGCTGGCCCGTCCGGGATGTTCATGTCGTGTCCCCCGACAGCGCGCCTGATAGCCGTACAATTGTAGTGAGATCAGGCCGTCGGGGCAAATGCACTGAGGGGCAGCAGGGCCTGTGTGAGTCTGGCGATTGAAAAGCCAATGACGCCCCCGACGAACACGTCGCTGGGATAGTGCAGGCCAAGAATCACCCTCGACAGGGCAATCAGAGCCACGAAGGGCAGCAGGATCGGCAGCAGGCCGGGAAAGGCCGACAGGATCAGTGTTCCGAAAAGGACCGCGTGCAGCGTATGGCCAGATGGAAAGCTGTACTGGTCCAGCGGTGCTGCGGCACACAAAATGCTGGGATGGCTGGCAAACGGTCGTTCGCGGATCAAGCGGGACTTGAGCGCCTTGTAGGTGACCAGTCCGACCACGCCACCGAAGGCCATTTGCGCGCTGACGGCCATGCCGCCCAGGCCAAAAGCCAGCGGGAAGGCAATCATGAGCAGGTACCAGATCAGGCCATCGCCCAGTCGGCTGACGGCAGCAAACAGGCTCCGGACCGGCGTCTTGCGCGCCAGATTATTCACCGGCTGACACCAGGCTACTTCCAGTTCATCCAGACGCTTCATGACGGGAAGCGCCTGTACGGATTGCAATTTGGATTTACTCGTCTCCATGAGCCGCATCATGGCGATCGAAGACGACGCCAGGATGATGCTCGCCTGACGAATCGGTGACGAAAAGATGGCCGTTTCTTGACAGGCCTCGGGCGGATCAGCCGGTCACTCAGTCGCCGCGATAGATGCAACCGGAGGTGCAGGTTTCACAGACGACGACCTTGGACAGATCGGGCAGGGCCGGCTGCAGTTCTCGCCAGATCCAGCGGGCAAGGTTCTCGCTGGTCGGGTTTTCCAGACCCTCGATGTCATTGAGCAGGCGGTGGTCGAGGCGCTCGTGCAGCGGTTTCCAGGCCTTTTTCAGCTCCGCAAAGTCCATGACCCAGCCAGCCTGTTCATCGACCGGTGCGGTGATGTGAATCTCGATCTGGAAGGAATGACCGTGCAGACGCCGGCACTTGTGATCTACCGGAACCTCGGGAAGAAAATGCGCGGCTTCGATGTTGAAACGTTTGAACAGATCCATCCCTCCATTGTAGCGGTTGGGCAGTCGATATTTGCTAGAATGGCGAGCTGTTTCCATTGTGCTTCGCGCGATCGGAGTCTCGCGTAAG
>JBCDLQ010000468.1:0-2715 GCA_039414335.1 Pseudomonadota bacterium
CACGATGTTGGCGACTACCGCATCGAAGACCAGTCGCGCGTGCTGGAGAAGAACATGGTCGTGACCGTCGAGCCCGGCCTCTACATCGGCAGTGATGAGGACATTCCGGAAGCGTTCCGCAACATCGGCATCCGGATTGAAGACGATATTCGCGTCACCGATGACGAATCCGACAATCTCACGGCTGCCGTACCCAGCAGCACGGAAGCGATCGAAGAGACCATGGCGCGATGAGCGAACGCTTCGACGTCATCATCGTCGGCGGCGGCCTGGTGGGTGCCACTGCGGCCGTAGCCCTGGCCCGTGCTGGACGGCGTGTGGCCGTTATCGAGGCCCAGAACCGGCCCGGCGGAAGCGCCGCGCCTCAGGCTGCCAAGCCTAGTCATGATGACCGAACCCTGGTCATCAACGCCGCCTCGCTGAACATACTGGGTCACCTGCAGCTGCTGCCCGAGCCTGCCGTGCGCTGCCCGATCTCCAGCATTCGAATCACCCGCCAGGGCGGCCTTGGGAATCTGACGCTGAATGCGCGGGACTACGGCCGTGACCCTTTCGGGCAGGTGATCGTGGCCCAGGAGCTGGGCCGCGTCGCCCTTGCGGCCCTGACCGAGCACGAACACATTCGCGAATACTGCCCCGACCGCCTGATCCGATGGACCACGGCCGCTGACGGCGTCGAGGTAGAACTCGAGAGCGGCCAGCGGCTGAACAGTCGCCTGCTGATCGGAGCCGACGGCAATCAGTCGGTCGTGCGTCAGCAGGCCGAGCTGACTTGCCTGCGTCACGACTATGGCCAGAGCGCAATGATCTTCAACGTCCGGCCTCAAAAGCCCGCTACCGGCACCGCCTTCGAACGGTTCACGGCGCAGGGCCCGCTGGCACTGCTGCCCCAGCCTGAAGGACGCATGGGCGTGGTCTGGATCGATTCGACGTCGGCCATCGACGAGGCCATGGGCTGGGATGACGACCGGCTGTTGGGCTCGCTCCGCCAGCGCTTCGGGCCCGACCTCGGCCGCTTTGAACAAGCTGGTAAACGCGCCCGCTATCCGCTGGTGCGGCAACGAACAACGGTCCCTATCGCCGACCGAGTCGTGCTGATCGGCAATGCGGCCAATGCCGTGCACCCCGTATCGGCTCAGGGCTTCAACCTCGGTCTGCGCGACGTCGCCGGCCTGGTCGATGCGCTGGCTGACTGGGATGATCTGAATCTTGAGCAGGCCCTGCAGCACTATGCGCGGCAACGCGCACCGGATCAGGACGCCACCGTTCGCTACACCGACACCCTGGCCCGAGCCTTTACCAACCCGTCCGGACTAGCACGACTGGCCAGCGGACTGGGTCTGGTCGCACACGCCGCACTGCCGGGCTTGCGCCATCGCCTGGTTCAGGCGGCCATGGGCTTCCGACAGCCTGTCTCAAGCCTGGCCAGGGCTGGTTACGGTGAGCACTCGAGACTGCCATGAGCCGCATCAAGGACAGCGTGATCGTGGGAGGTGGTGTCGCCGGTGCAGCGGCCGCTGTGCTGCTGGCCGAGCAAGGCCATGATGTGGTGCTGATCGACAATCAGGCGCTGGCTACCGATTGGCCCGCAGACGAGCTCGACCCTCGCGTAATCGCACTGAGTCCGGGATCGGCGGCCATTCTGGAATCCGTATCGGCCTGGCCGATACCCCACCCCGAACGCATCGCGGCCTACGATACGATGCAGGTGTGTTCAGGACAGGGCACCGTTGAATTCCAAGCGGATCAACACGGCTTGGACGCCCTGGGCTGGATCGTGGAGATTCCAGCCTTGCGTCATGCCCTGTGGTCACGGCTGCAGTCCCATCCAAACGCATCGATTCTGGCGCCCGGCGAAGTCCGTCGTTACGAGCAGCGAGAAGACGCGGTGCATCTTGAGCTGGCTGACGGGCAGCGGCTCAAGACTCGATTATTGATTGCCGCTGACGGCAGCCGCAGCCGGCTTCGCCAACAGGCCGGAATTGCCGTCGACGAGTGGCACTACAACCAGCATGCGCTGATCGCGCCCGTGAGCACGGAAACGCCGAACCCGGGTATCGCCTGGCAGCGCTTTTCGGACCATGGACCGCTGGCGCTGCTGCCCCTACCGGATGGACGCTCGTCGATCGTCTGGTCTCAGTCCAGCGAGCGCACCCTGGCTCAGACCGAGCAGGATGAGGAACAAGTCCTGGCCGAACTCAATGCCTGCCAGGACAGCCCGATGGGCGCGATCACGGCCATCGGCCGACGCCAAGCCCTGCCCCTGGTGCGCCGCCGCGCTCGCACGCTGACGCAGAAGCGCCTGGTGTTGCTGGGCGATGCCGCGCGCAGCGTCCATCCGCTGGCCGGCCAGGGACTCAATCTGGGGTTGGCCGATGCTGCGGCTCTGGCGCAGTGCCTGGAAGACGCTGATCTCAACGGTCATCCAGAACGGGCGCTCGCCCAATATCAGCGCTGGCGCCGATCCGCGTCCGAAATGATCGGCGGCGGCATTCACGCCATCAATGAGGTCTTTCGCCTGCCGATCGGTCTCGGCCAACACCTGCTGGGGGCGGGATTCATGGCGGCCAACCGCCTGTGGCCCGCCCGCGAAATCCTGATTGAACGCGCTGGCGGCTTCGACTCTGACAGTCCTCGACTGGCCCGCCGAGCTCGCGGTCAATGAGCCGTCAGCTCAGCGCCGCCCTGCTGGTTGCAGGCGGCGCCTTCCTGATC
>JBCDLQ010000469.1:0-2714 GCA_039414335.1 Pseudomonadota bacterium
CGGGGAGGCACTCTGCGCGTCATGATTTCGGTTTCCAAACGATCCTGAGCTATCCAGGTTGCCGTTCCGATCATTGATCTGCGAGGCGTAGAAATTGTCCGCGGGATTGCCGGGCGTGGATAGCGCGACAAAATTGGCCGAAGCGGCTTCTCGGATCGAGAGGGAATCGCCGTTGAAGTTCACGTCTCCTTCCAGGGCGCCAGTCAGCAAGCTGCCGGTCACAGAACCTCCCGCGGGCGTGTTCAATTCGGAAATCGACACCACCGTACTGCGCGTTTTGTCGATCCAGGTTCCAACGAGGTCAAACTGCACTCTCTGACAGGCAAAATCATCTCGACGCACGACAACAATCAAAGACCATCCGGCGGCGTCGAAGTTATTGCTGAGTTCGTTCTGCGTTCCCGGCACAGCGCCGACGGCGTAGGCGCCGCTGCCGCCATCGATCACCACCTGGGTCACCTCCGCCGAGCGAAGATAGTAATTCGCCGGCAGCCCATTGGCCGCCGTCAGGCTGATCGTCCTCCCCGTGGCAGGATCAGGTGCGACCGCCATCGGGCCCGCGGGGGTGGTCAGGGTGATCGAATCCTCCAGATTGGCCGACACATCCTCACCCGCATAGTTGAAGCTACCGCCCCAGATCAACTCTGCATAGAGTACTTCCGAGCCACTGGGTAACTGCAGCATGGCCATGGATTCATTGTCGGTCCAATCGAATGTCGTGCCGTCGAACCAGGGATTGGCCGGATTGGATGGCACGTTGTCGACGCGCCCCGGAGCGGCAATGAAGGTATGAACGGAATCCCGAATCCCCGGCCCGTTCTGACTCGCTGCACCAGACAGACCCAGCGTGTTGCCCGTCAAATGAACCGTGGCACGATCGATGGCGCGGAAGCGCGGCTGCGAATCCCCAGCCGCAACCGGCAAGACGGGACCCCACGTCAAACCCAACACCATCACCCAGGCGCTAATCCACAAAAGGCTTTGATCAGTCATTCCTTCTCCCAGGGATCAAACGTTTTGAGACATAACCATCGGACGCCATCGAGCAATCACGTTCAACCGCGCCCTTGTCCTGTCAGATTCTGCACTGGATCAGATGCTGGGGAGCGACCGCGTCGACACGCTGAATCTCTCCGCAGACCTCCAGTTCCAGCTTCACGGTCGTCACGTGCCAGTTCACCGACCCCAAAGTTTCCAGATCAGCGGCACTCAGGCGATCCCGAACCAGGCCCGGCAAATCCGCCGCCTTGATTCCCGGCGGCTGCTCTGGCACCAGCGCAAGAATATGCTCGCGCAGCAGCTCGAATTTCCAGCGCGGTATCGACGTGGGCTGCTTGCCGGGCGTCGGCGTGCGGCAGCTGATGCGGTCGGTCTTGTCGTCCATGACTAGAAGCCTAGCGCCCGAAGACATCGTTGACCAGCGCCGTATCGGCGTACTCGACCACGCTCTGGATCTTGCCGTCGCGCACTTCAATGACCATGCAGTATTGGTTGTTGTAGGGCGTGCCGTCATGGGTTTCTGCCTGGCCCGTGCCCTGCATCACCACCGTATCGCCTTCGGCAATCAAACGATCGATGCCCGTGAACAGACCGTTCTTCAACGATCCGAACAACGGCCCCATCAGCTTCTCGCCCAGTTCCTGCTTGCCCTTGAAGGGGCCGGAGAACTTTGTATTACCGTAGTTGCACCAGTCGACGTCGTCAGACAGCAGCGCCATGCAGCGCGGCACATCTCCGCGATTGCCCGCCTCGAAAAACTCGGTCACGACCTGCTTGTTGTCTTCAGTGCTCATCTGGATCTCCTTGATTGATTCGTCACTGAGCAGGTCAATGTCGCGGGGGTCGTGATCCGCACAGTTCACACATCATCGCGAAGACGGCGATCGATCTGCATCAGCTCCACCGGCGCCCCGTTGACCTTGATGAAGGCAACGACAATGCCCTCGCTGGGACTGTTCGGTTCGATCAGAACCTCCTGACCTTCGAGTGCCGCCGCCAGGTCATCGACTTCGAAGGCCACGTGCGGCACTTGCTGAACCAGATCGGGATAGGGTGCGTCGTCCCAGTAGCGCTGCCACTGAATACCGAAAGGGTTGTTCTTGTGGTCGCTGACGGTCATCTTCAGATGCGGCAGGTCGATCTCGGCCTCAAAGCGCTCCGTGGTTGGAATGCCAACGTGATTGAATTTCATGAACGATCCTCACGCTCCATCCTGGCCCCGATCCAGGGAAATTGAATCCAGAAGGAAAAGTAGAAGAAGGTCAGGTACCAGAAGGGCACGACAAAACCGATGCCGTACCCCCAGTGCCAGGCCAGCAGAAGATAGTCGTAGATGAACAGGGGCACAGTCAGGTAAAACGCCAGCCACAGGGAATTCTTCAGATGAAGGCCATCGTCGAAGTAGCGCCTCAGCGTCCATCGGGTAACCGGGAAATACAGCAACGTCACCAGCACCACGACCACCACCTTGGCCCAGTCGTACCATTGCTGGTAGTACTCGGGCAGACCGATCAGAAAGAAGGTGAGCCAGGTGATAAAGCTGTAAGCCAGCAGTTGAAGGTGCTTCTTCGTCGTCATGGATTCAATTCACTTGGAGACTTGGAACGATCAGTGCCTCAGGATGGACGTACAGCATCAGGCCGATGAATTATGCGGCGTCCTTCGCTGGCGAATCAAACAGAGGGTCAGCGAGAGAATCAGAAATAGATGTCGTA
>JBCDLQ010000470.1:0-2714 GCA_039414335.1 Pseudomonadota bacterium
CAGAAATTCCACCAGTCGGTACTGATGGGACTGAAATCCCGAGGCATCGCCGAAGACGTGACGGATGTCCACATATTCGCTGGGCGTCAGCGTTTCCAGCACGGCCCATTGATCGAAAAGCTGCTGCTGAACCAGCTTCACCCGAGCGAGGATCTTCAGGCAAGGGCCAGGATCATCGTCGTTCAAGTGCCGGATAGCGGCCTGCAATTCGTGGATGATCAGCTTGAACCATAGTTCGGAGGTCTGGTGCTGAATGATGAACAGCAGCTCATCATGATGCGGGGGATCGGACAGGTAATGCTGGGCTGACAGAATGCGATTCAGATCCAGATATCCGGCGTAGTCGATCCGGCCTTCCAGGTCCGTACGGATCGACGACTCCAGATCACGCTGATTGGTGACTTCATTCATGAGGCTGCTGGCTCCCGATGACAGCCGAAAAATTAACCATCAATTTTAACGCGCCCGCCCGCGCGACGTATAATGGGCGGCCGACTGCCGACCGGTCAGCGCAACTCGAAAGAAACCGGACGCAGGTCGCAAGCAGCATTTGCAGCAATCATACAGCCACAGCAAAAAAACAGAGGTAACGTCATGGCGCGCACCGTCGCCGCTTTTAAGGTGGATTATTTCCAGTTTCTGGGGCCCGATGGCCAGCTGGTCGACAGCCAGCATGTGCCCGCACTGGCCCGTGATTTCGAGCGCCTGAGCGAACTCTACAAGCTCATGACGCTCCAGCGTGTCTTTGACAAGAAGGCCGTCGCGCTGCAGCGTACCGGCAAGCTCGGCACCTATGCATCCAGCCTGGGTCACGAAGCGGCGCAGGTATCCATTGGTGCCGCCATGGCCGATGAGGACTGCTTCGCGCCGATGTACCGGGAATACGGCACACAATTCTATCGCGGCGTGAAGATGTCCGAAGTCCTGCTCTACTGGGGCGGTGACGAGCGCGGCAACGACTTCTCCGGCCCGCGCCATGATTTCGCCTGGTGTGTACCGATTGCCACCCAGTGCCTCCACGCAGCCGGTGCCGCCATGGCTTTCAAGCTGCGCAAGGAAGCGCGCGTCGCCGTCTCCGTTGTCGGTGACGGGGGCTCTTCGAAGGGTGATTTCCTCGAGGCCATCAACGCAGCCAGCGCCTGGAAGCTGCCGCTGGTGCTCGTGATCATCAACAACCAGTGGGCCATTTCCGTGCCGCGTTCGAAACAGAATACGGCCTCGACGCTGGCTCAGAAGGGTATCGCCGGCGGCCTGCCCAGCATTCAGGTCGACGGCAATGACCTGATCGCATGCCTGTGGGCCATGGACAAGGCCGTCAAGGCTGCGCGCGAGGGCAAGGGCGCTTTCGTTATCGAGATGATGACCTATCGCCTAAGCGACCACACGACCGCGGATGACGCTCGCCGTTACCGGCCGCAGGACGAAGTCGACGAGGCCTGGGAGCGGGAACCGCTGGTTCGACTGCGTAAATACCTTATCGCCGAAGGCGCCTGGGATGAGCAGCAGGAAGAGGAACTGGTCTCCGAATGCTCGAAATTCGTGCAGGCAGCAGCCAACGAGTACCTGAACAAGGTCAGTGACGATCCCTTGCCGGTTACAGCCATATTCGATCACATGTTCGCCGAACTGCCGCACGACCTTGCGGAGCAGCGCGCCTATGCCGAACGTTACCCGGAAGACGGAGGGCATCACTGATGGCTCAGATCACGCTGATCGAGGGTGTGACCCTCGCACTGGCTCGCGCCATGCAGGAAGACGATTCCGTCGTCGTTCTGGGTGAGGACGTAGGCGTCAATGGCGGCGTCTTCCGCGCGACGGCCGGTTTGCAGCAGCAGTTCGGCGACGAGCGAGTCATCGACACGCCCCTGGCCGAAGTCATGATCGCCGGCATGACCGTAGGCATGGCTGCCCAGGGCATGAAGCCTGTAGCGGAAGCCCAATTCTGCGGCTTCACCATGCCGATGATCGACCATGTCATGTGTCATGCGGGACGCATGCGCAACCGGACCCGTGGCCGCCTGAGCTGCCCGATGGTGCTGCGCTTCCCGACCGGCGGTGGCATCCATGCACCGGAACACCACTCCGAGAGCCCGGAAGCGCTGTTTGCCCACATGCCCGGCATACGCGTCGTAATGCCCTCCTCACCCTCGCGTGCCTACGGTCTGCTGCTTGCAGCAATCCGCGACCCGGATCCGGTGATCTACATGGAACCCAAGCGCATCTACCGCTGGCAGCGGGAAGAGGTGATTGACGACGGCGAAGAATTGCCGCTGGACGTGTGCTTCACCCTGCGAGACGGCAACGACATCACCCTGGTGACCTGGGGCGCCATGATCAAGGAGACGATGCAGGCTGCCGATGAGCTCGAAGCCAAGGGCGTCAGCGTCGAAGTCATCGATGTAGCCACGATCAGCCCCCTGGATCTGGACACGATCATCGAGTCCGTTGAACGCACCGGTCGCTGCGTCATCATCCAGGAAGCCCCTCGCCACTGTGGTGTAGCCAGTGAGATCGCCGCCAACCTGGCCGATGCGGGTATCTTCAGCCTGCACGCGCCGGTGAAACGCGTCTGCGGCTACGATACGGTGATGCCGCTCTATCGTAATGAAATGAAATACATGCCGAGTGTTCGCCGCATCGTGGACGCCGCAACTGAAGTACTGGAGGTCTCATGAGCGTATTCAATCTGCCGGATCTGGGCGAAGGCCTGCCGG
>JBCDLQ010000471.1:0-2711 GCA_039414335.1 Pseudomonadota bacterium
GTGACCCTGGAGCCCTGCAGCATGTGTGCCGGCGCCATCGTGCTGGCGCGCATCGAACGCGTGGTCTTTGCGGCCACCGATCCCAAGACGGGCGCTGCCGGTTCAGTCTTTCAGATTCTGGATCACCCGACGCTCAATCATCGCTGCCAGCTTGAGGGGGGCGTGCTGGCTGAAGAGAGCTCGGAGATGCTGAAGGCCTTTTTCCGGCGACGTCGAAAGGGCTGACCGCGCGTCAACGCGCCTGGTTCTTCAGGGCCTGGTCCTCCAGCAAGTCGTCTTCCTGATAGCCGGGGTTGTTGACTCGTATCGTGACCTGGTGCGCATGCATCAGATCGTCAGGCGGTGGCTTGATCAGTGATTCAGCTGCGGAGGGTGCGCCGCCAAGCCAAGTGTCCCAGTCGTCGGGATCGATCATCACGGGCGCACGATGGTGGCCAATGTCGGTCAGGAGCTGGTTGGGTTGCGTGGTGACGATCGTGAAGGAGTCGAGCTCGCTGCCGTCGGCGAGACGGCTGCGGTCCCACAGACCGGCCATGAACAGGAAATCGCCGTTCCTGGGCAGGATGCGCCAGGGCTGTTTCGGCTTGCTGCGCTGGTCCCACTCATAGAACCAGGAGACCGGAACGAGACAGCGCTGCTGACGCTTCCAGGCATTGCGAAAGGTGGGCTTCTTGCCGACCGTTTCAGAAAAGAGCAAGCCTTCTTCCGAGCGGCAATTGGCAGTTGAGAATTTCGGCAGCTCACCCTTGAGCCAGACCGGAATCAACGGCCAGATCAGACCGGCGGCTTCACGGCCCTCGCGTGTGGTCCGGATGACGGGGACACGGGACCAGTGGATGTTGTCACCGGACTTCCAGCTCGGACCGAGGTTGAGTAAGCGAATGCCATCCTCGGGAATGGGATCCGAAAGATTGAACAGTTCCCACAGTTGTTTCCAGCTGTAGGCCAGGCCGACTCGTCCGCACATGGTCTTGGAGTGTAGCGGAAGTTGGGTGTTTTGCTGCTGCGCAGGGCGTTAGATCAAAAGCGCTTGTTTGAATCCGCTTTGCGAATAAAGGCTTTCGTTCGCGTAGCGAACTAAACCCAGCGCTTTTGAATCCAATTCGCGTAGCGAAAAACAGACTAGCGATTTTGACGTTGAAGTCCTGCGCAGCAGCAAAACTCCCAACGTCAATGAAAGTCTCGAGAGCGACTACTCAGTCGCTCCAACCGACCGTCTTCGCAGACCAGGTGACGCGCAATCAAATGCTGCGTCCCATTCGCATTCTGCAGCGTGCCCGCCACGCGCAGGAGCTGGCTTTCCAGCACTTCTTTGCGGTAGCGCTCCAATAGCTTCGGCCAGACCACGACGTTGATGATGCCGGTCTCGTCTTCCAGGGAGAGGAACACCACGCCGGAAGCCGTGCCCGGGCGCTGGCGGTGAGTGACCAGGCCGACGGCCTGGATGCGGCTGTCGTTGGGGATTTGGGCGAACTCGCGCGCGCGCTTCAGGTTGCGGCTGAGCTGGGGGCGGATCAGGGCGGCGGGGTGGTGGTTCAGGCTCAGGCCCGTGCTGGCGTAGTCGTCGAGCATCGTGTCCTGCCGGTCCGGGGGGCGAATCGTGACGCGCTCTTCGCGGATCTCGCAGTCGGCCAGCAAATCGCCCTGGCGGCGGGCGGCGAGGGCTTCCCAGCGGGCACGACCGCGATGGCCGGCCAGGCCCTTGAGGGCACCGCCGTCGGCGAGGGCGCGAACCTGGCCGCGATCGAGTCTGGCGCGCTCGACCAGATCCTGCACGCTGCGGAAGGCGCTGCACTCGCGGGCCTGAACCAGCTGCTCACCGGCGATCTCGTTGAGGCCCTTGATCATTCGCAGGCCCAGTCGCACGCCTTGATGCCCATTGCGATCGAGCGCCAGCTCGCTGTCCCAGGCGCTGAAGCGGACATCGACGGGCCACACCTGCACGCCGTGTCGCTTGACGTCGTTGACGATCTGGGCCGGCGCATAGAAACCCATGGGCTGGCTGTTCAGCAGGCCGCAGGCGAAGGCGGCGGGGTGGTGGCACTTCAGCCAGGCGGAGAAGTAGGTCAGCAGGGCGAAGCTGGCGGCGTGGGATTCGGGGAAGCCGTAGTCGCCGAAGCCCTTGATCTGGGAAAAGATGCGCTCGGCAAAATCCGCCGAGTAGCCGCGTCGGGACATGCCGGCCATCAGCTTGTCGCGGAAGGGCTCCAGCCCGCCGCGCCGCTTCCAGGCGGCCATGGCCCGGCGCAGCTGATCCGCCTCGCCAGGCGTGAAACCAGCGGCGACGATGGCGATCTGCATGACCTGTTCCTGGAAGATCGGCACGCCCAGAGTGCGCTTGAGAACCGTTTCCAGATCCGGCGAGGGATAGCGAACCTGGCTCGGATCGGCGCGCCGCTCCAGATAGGGATGCACCATGTCGCCCTGGATCGGTCCCGGCCGCACGATGGCCACCTCGATCACCAGATCATAGAAGCAGCGAGGCTTGAGTCGCGGCAGCATCGCCATCTGGGCGCGCGATTCAACCTGGAAGACGCCGACGGCGTCACCGGTGCTGAGCATGGCGTAGGTGGCCGGGTCCTCGCGAGGAATCCTGGCCAGGGTCAGACGATCTGCTTCGCTCTTGCCCTGCGTCTTGCTGATGTAGGCCATGGCCTTGCGGATCACGGTCAGCATGCCAAGGGCCAGGCAGTCGACCTTGAGCAGGCCGA
>JBCDLQ010000472.1:0-2705 GCA_039414335.1 Pseudomonadota bacterium
ACCGACAACGTCACGGACCTCGAAACCCAGGTTCGTCGCGTGCACGGCCTGTTCCAGCGGATCGAAGACCTGAAGTTCCCCACCGTGGTCGCTTTCGAAGGCTATTGCCTGGGCGGCGGTCTCGAACTGTCGCTGTGCTTCGACTGGCGCATCGCCCTGGACGCTGACCACACGCGAATCGGTTTCCCCGAAGTGAATCTGGGTATCTACCCGGGCTTCGGCGGTTCGGGCCGTTCCATTCGGGCCATGGGCGGGCTGCAGGCGATGCAGATCATGCTGACCGGCCGGATGCTGCGGGCACGGGTCGCCAAGGGCATGAACCTGATCAACCAGACTGTCTCGATCCACGGATCGCTGCACTGGGCCGCTCGTAACGCCGTGCTGAGAAAGAAGAAGGCACGCAAGCCGAAGCTGACCGGACGCGCTACCACCTGGGGCCCGATCCGCAAGTTCCTGGCGGGACAGATGCGCAAGCAGACCAGCGCCAAAGCTCGACAGGCCCACTATCCGGCGCCCTTCGAATTGATCGATGCCTTCGAGGCCAGCGGTGACTCCCAGGCGGCCATGATCCGCCTCGAAGGCGAGAAGATTCCGCGCCTTCTCGTCGGCGACACCTCACGAAATCTGCGCCGCGTCTTCCGCCTGATGGAGTCCCTCAAGGACCAGGGCAAGCGCAGCGACTTCAAGGCCAAGCGTGTGCACGTGATCGGTGCCGGGGTCATGGGTGGCGATATCGCCGCCTGGTGTGCGTCCAGAGGCCTGGAAGTCACGCTCCAGGATCGGGAGATGAAGTACATCGAACCGGCGCTGAAGCGGGCCAAGACCCTGTTCAAGCGGAAATTGAAAAAGCCGGAAGCGGTGGCCGCTGCCACGCGCCGCCTGATGGCCGATGTCGAGGGCAAGTGTGTGGCCCGTGCCGATGTCATCATCGAGGCCATCTTCGAGAATCGCGACGCCAAGCGCGAGCTATTCACGAACCTGCTCAGCGACCTGCAGCCGCATACGCTGGTCGCTACCAATACCTCGGCCATTCCCCTGGGCGAACTGTCGGATGTCTTTGAAGACCCCAGCCGTCTGATCGGCCTGCACTTTTTCAATCCCGTCGCCAAGATGCCCCTGGTAGAAATCGTTTATGACGAAGGCAGTAATCCCGATCGGGTCAACGATGGCTGCAGCTTCGCCACCCAGATCGGCAAGTTCGCCTTGCCCGTCACCTCGACACCGGGCTTCCTGGTCAACCGCGTGCTGGCGCCCTACATGCGCAACGCCATGCAGATGCACCGCGAGGGTGTGCCCAAGGAGGCACTCGACAAGGCGGCTGAAGTCTTTGGCATGCCGATGGGCCCGGTCGAGCTGGCCGATACGGTCGGACTGGATGTCGGCATGGGCGTGATCGATACGCTGATGGGCGACGAGGCCGGCGAAGACCGCAAGATCCTCGAAGATATGGTCAAGGCCGGCAAGCTCGGCAAGAAATCCGGTGAGGGCTTCTACCGCTGGGTCAAGGGCAAGCCGCAGCGCGATGCGGACGCCCATGAAGGTCACGATCTCGAAGTGCTGGCCGAAAAACTCATGCGGCCCTACTTCGACGAATGCGAATCATGCCTGGCCGACAAGGTGGTTGAAGATGCCGATCTCCTGGATGCAGGCATGATCTTCGGCACCGGATTTGCGCCGTTCCGCGGCGGCCCCATGAACTATCTCGAATCAAGAGCGGATGCCAAGGCCTCCGCGGACAAGGAGTCAGCCTGATGAGCGACACGTCTGTGCGAAAGATCGCCATTGTCGGCGGCAGCCGTATCCCCTTCTGCCGGTCCAACAGCCTGTATGCCGACCAGACCAACTTGGACATGCTCAGCGCCGCTTTCCAGGGCGTTACCGATCGGTTCAATCTGCACGGCAAGGTGATCGACCAGGTCGTTGCCGGCGCCGTAACGACTCACGCCAAGGACTGGAACCTGGCCCGCGAGGCCGTGCTGTCCACCAGCCTGTCACCGCTGTCCACCGGCATCACGCTGCAGATGGCCTGCGGTACTAGCCTGCAGGCCGCCCTGATGGCCGGCGCGCAGATCGCCAGTGGCCAGATTGAATGCGCAATCGTCGGCGGTACCGATACCACCAGCGACGCACCGATCGTCTTCCAACGACGCTTTGCGCAGCGCCTGATCAAGCTGGGACGTGCGCGTTCCTTCGGCCAGAAGCTCCGTGTCTTCAAGGGTTTCTCCCCCTCGGAACTCGCCCCGCAGCCGCCCAAGAACGGTGAGCCTCGAACAGGTCTGTCCATGGGCCAGCACTGCGAACGGATGGCCAAACAGTGGGAGATCGCCCGCGAGGACCAGGACGAACTGACGCTGGACAGTCACCGCAAGGCGGCGGCGGCCTGGGATTCGGGTTTCTTCGATGATCTGGTCACGCCCCACAACGGGGTGATTCGCGACAACATCGTTCGCCCGGAAAGCACGCTGGAGAAGCTGGCCTCCCTCAAGCCCGTATTCGACCGGCAGGGCGGCACGCTGACGGCGGGTAATTCAACCACCCTGACTGACGGCGCAGCCGCCGTCCTGCTGGCTTCAGAAGAATGGGCCAAGGCGCATGACCTGCCGATCCTTGGCTGGCTCAGCCACGGCCGTGTCGCCTCCGTCGACTTCGTTCAGAAGGACGAAGGTCTGCTCATGGCCCCAACCGTTGCCGTGTCCGAGATGTTG
>JBCDLQ010000473.1:0-2695 GCA_039414335.1 Pseudomonadota bacterium
AATCTGATCGGTCTGTGGACGGTCTTGCTCTTGTGGGGGATGCACATCAGCGCGAAGCTGAACGTGTTCTTCGGCGTCCGTAACCTGAATCTGGACTTTATTCCAGCGCGGCTCGACTATTTAACCAGTTTCTTCAAGCAACGCCCGATGAACCCATTTTTTCCCATCTCTGTCACGATGGGAACACTCCTGACGCTTTCACTGATCGCATTAACGCTCCGATCAGAACCGGAATCAGGAATACAGCTAGGCTATTTACTGATCGCTACTCTATCCGCCCTGGCCGTTCTTGAGCACTGGTTAATGGTGCTTCCTATCAATTTCGACCGACTCTGGCGATGGAGCCTGAAACCTGATTCCCTGTCAGCATCAAACAAGCCCAAAAATCGCCTGACATCGAAGCCTGCCTGCAAGTCTGCTGAGGTGGTCTCTCCTCGCTGAGGAACGTTTTGCCGCACCCCATCCGTGGCGATCCCGAGCTCACTCGTTCTGTGCATACTTCCCCGAATGAACACTCTGCGGATCCATACAGATGGCCTGCTCAAAGGCGAGAGACTCGAGCTGGAAGTAGTGGGCGTCGGAATGATCAACTATTACCGCACGGGCCCGGAAGGCCGTGATACTACTGCCGATGTCGGCTCAGTGCCTGAAGCCCCTCCCCTACTCCTTATCCATAGCATCAATGCCACGGCGTCGGCGCATGAGGTCGAGCCGCTCTTCGAGCATTTTCGTCATGCACGAAAGACCTACGCCCTTGATCTACCAGGCTTCGGATTCTCTGAGAAAAATGATCGTCTCTATGACCAGGCCTTGATGGTCAGTGCCATAGAAGCGATGATTGAACGCGTTCTGAAAGAGACTGGCGCGCGATCCATCGACGCAATTGCGGTCTCCTTATCGTGTGAGTTCCTCGCCAAACTGGCAGCGCGAAGACCGGAACTTCGGTCACTAGGATTCATCAGCCCGACCGGTTTTTCCGGAAACTCACCCAGCAAGGGACGGCCGGATACACACAATGGAAAGCCTTTGCTACTCAAAGCATTAAAAACCGCGTCATTGGGTCGCAAGCTATTCGGACTACTCACCTCTCGGATCAGCATCCGGTACTTTTTAAAAAAGACCTGGGGCAGCGATGATATCGACGAGATGATGTTCAGACGCGCGCTCTGGCTGGGCAAGCAGCCAAATGCTCATCTGGCTCCCCTACACTTCATTGCAGGTTTTCTCTTCAGTGCAAACATCCTGCCTGTTTATCAGTCCTTGAGTCAGCCCATTTGGCTGGTTCATGGCTGCAAGGGCGACTTTTCTGATTATTCGAAGCTGGCGTTGCTGGAGCATTCGGAAAATTGGTCGATTCACGCCCTTGATACTGGCGCTCTCCCTTACTTCGAGCAGCCTGAAACCGTTGTTCATTCCTTTGAAGTCTTTTCCGAACGACTTGATGTTTGATCTATCAAGACTCTCGAGTAAGGGCAAGAGAGCGAGTGGAGCGACGCGTCCATAGAATCCGTCTCCACATCGCTCTACTCCAAATGATTGAACCAAAAAAAAAGGCGGGCATTGAGCCCGCCTGCCTACTCAAAGGGATCAATTCCTAACCGAATGGCTCGGCCAGACCATGCTTGATACCCCAGAGGTACCAGTTATCGACCACCGTTCCAGTCAACAGTATGCCGATGCCACCCGTCAGGGTTGTTAATACGGCGAACCACCAAGCCCAACGGTGGATCGATTCGGCATTTGCACAAAAGCCCATCGTCCAGCGCCAGAACAGTGCGCCACGCTCGAATGCTGTCCCTCGGTCAAAAGCCTGTTCAATTTCTCTCTCGGCGCCAAATTGGCTGGTTGCCATCACGGTGCCACCATGCATAGCGAACAGAAGAGCCGAGCCATAGAGGAAAACAATCGACAGCATGTGGAAGGGGTTGTAAAAGAGATTCCCATAGCGAATCGAAAATGCATTGGTCCAATCCAGATGGGAGAATATCCCGAAGGGAACGGCCTCACTCCATGACCCCATCAACACTGGCCGAATAAACCCGAGCACCAGATATAACCAGATCGCCGACGCGAAAGCCCAGGCGACGTGAGTGCCCAGATTCAACGCACGCGCCCGGCGGTAGACTCTCATCCACCACAACATGATCGAAGCGGTCAGAAAAAACCCGGCCATCAACCACCAGCCACCTTCAGCAAGTGGCGGCAGACTCAAACCGTACTCTGGCAGCGGGGGATCGAGGCTTAACCAGAAAAACTGCCGGACAAATTCGACAATATCCCAATCAACGGATGCCCACATGTTCAACCCGATGATTTCGATTGCGATGAACCCGCAAACCAGTGAGGCCACGCCATAGCCGCCCAGATAAATGGGACCGACCTGAGCGTCACCAAGTTTGCCTAGCCAATAAGACTTGATCGGAGGTCCGCTACGTTCAACGCTCCCCGTAGGAAGCGGGGTTCCATAGTCATCTGGACCGTGGACCTGCGCCCGAGTAAAGATATTTGTATTCTCTATCATCAGATGGCACTCCTCATTATCAGGACCAGATCGGCAGCTCTAGCCACCAATTCCACCACTCCGGCCACCCTTCTGCCCAGATGGGACCACTCACCAGAATACAGAGACCACTGAAAATGGCTGCGGCCATCGCCAAAAAGAGACCAAGGCGGTGGATTCCGAGTTCTCCTATTG
>JBCDLQ010000474.1:0-2692 GCA_039414335.1 Pseudomonadota bacterium
AGTCATTGGAAGTTTCGGTACTGCCGATGGTGAGACTGCAGAGCTGTTGATCGAAGGCAGCTTTGCCGCTGCTCCAACTCCCAGTCCTTTCACGATCAGTGCCGAAGACAACGGATCCATTCCCTTGGCGTCCGAGCTCATTATTCAGTCCGGCGAGTCTTTCGAAGCCAACGGAACGATTGGAGACGGGCCTCATGGGAGCGCGGGCTCTGGTTCGGCAGATTTCGATTTCATCGAGTTGCCAAATCTTCTGGCTGGCGATTTGATTTCTGTAGAGGTTCTCACAGCGAACCCTACGGGCGATTTGGATCCGAATACGGCACTCTGGGACAGTTCGGGCAATCTTTTGGCCTTCAACGAAGACATTGGAGCCGGTAATTTTGATAGTCGCCTCGTCTATTCAGTGGAGAACGATGGCGATCTCTTCTTGTCGATTGGTGGTTGGAAAACAGGCGGCCAGAATGCGGTGTTGCCGGGCGACCCGTTCGATTCTGCTTCAGGCACAGGTGCTGCCAGTGAGGGTGCTTTTTCCGTAACGATTGGACGAAATGCGAGTGATGTCGATTGCTACGCGTTGGACCTCGAGCCTGGAGACATGCTGGGCGCGGACGGGCAGGGCAATGTAAGTGTAGTTGAGCTGTTTCTTGCGAATGGATCGCTGCAGATGGGATCACGGGGCTCAGGCGCAGGCCTCTATCCGGGCGCTAGCCCGCTGCCCGGCGGTTCAGTAACGATTGACTTCGTGACATTCGAATCAGATCGACATGCGATTTGCCTGCAAGGCGATGAGGGTGCTTACACGCTGGAGCTCGGGGCTTTCCGACAGATTTTCGAAGGGACGAGACGGAAGCAAATCCTTTTCGTAGATTTTGACGGCGCCGAAATTGATACTTCGATATTCGGTGGCCCGGGCCTGAGAACCCTGTCACCGCTCGTCGATTTCCTGCCGAATTGGGGTCTCACCGCAGCAGACGAAGATGCAGTCATTGACGCGATCCTGGCCTCCATGGAAGAGACCATCACGCAGGATCTTGCGGGCCAGAGTAATTCATTCTTTAGCGTCGAAATTCGCAATAGTCGTGATGATGACGACACCTTTGGTGTCGACCCTAACGTCAGCCGACTGATTGTGGGCGGCACCATCGACGAATCGGGAATTTCAACAATCGGTATCGCACAGTCGATCGATCCGGGAAATTTTGAGGCTGCGGAGTCCGCCCTGACCCTACTGGACCTGTTGAGCGCGCCCGCCGGAAACCCAAATTCACTGAACCAGTTCGCGATTCAGCCTGGGCTGGACATCATTGATCTGGTCGGAATTGGTGTGGGCAATATCACAGCCCATGAAGCGGGCCATTTCCTCGGTAACTGGCATACGGAAAACTCCGGCGCAGGAACAGGCCCCAGCATCATGGATCGCGGTGGAAACCTGGCGGGCTCGGTAGGGGTTGGGTCCGATGGCGTGTTCGGCAGTGCGGATGATATCGACGTCGATTTTGGTATCGACGTATTCAGTTTCGCTGAAGGCTTTACGGGCAATGAAAACACCAACGAAAAAACGGCCTTCGCCCTGACCTGCGGAACCGGGCCAGATATTGAAGGGCTGATTTTCGAGGATCGGTTCGAGGTGCCCGCCTGTCTCCAGAAGCCCTAGTCTCTGAGTCTCGTTTCTCGTGGGCGATCAAGCGCCGGCGGAAGCCGGCGCTTGGTCGTTGAGCTGACCATTTCTTCGCTTTCACAAAGCGGTGTGTGGTTCTTTCTACGATAAAGACCCTGCTTGCGGCACTGGCCGCAGACGCGAGCCTATTGGAATGTCGGGCCCATTGAGTGCGGTGGTCGCAGGCACGTCTGGAGCTTTCTCGTGCCGGACCGCAGCGGCGGGTGCACCAATCCGCCCGGCCAGTGTTCGCCCAACATGGAGAGCCCGCGTCAATGCCCTCATGATTTTCACTGCTCACTAGCCGTGTCTTGAATGAACCCGGCCATCACTCAACAGGTCGCTGGAACACGCTTTTTTCCAAAAAAGCTCGGAAATACCCACTTGGTTACATAAGAAACTAATACACTTGGGCTTCTTTCGGCGACAGCAGCAGGGCAAGCCATGAAGTTCGGAATGATATACGGCAGTACGACGGGCAATACGCTGGATATTGCGGAGCGGATCATGGATGTGCTCGACGGGCGTGTAGAAGAACTGCTGGATGTCTATGACCTTGATTTCAACCAGCTCAACGACTATGACGTCGTGCTGGTCGGCGCGCCAACCTGGGATATCGGCGAACTTGAGCTGAACTGGAAAGAAGCGCTTCCCGGACTGGAAGACGTGCGCCTCGACGGGCTCAAGGTGGCGTTTTTTGGAGATGGCGATCAGCATGGTTATCCCGATAACTTCCAGGATGCCCTCGGCATATTACGGGATTTGTTTATTGCTCGTGGGGCGACAGCAGATATCGGCCACTGGCCAACCGAAGGCTACGATTTCGATGCGTCTCGGGGCCTGCTTGACGATAAATTCGTGGGCCTTGCGCTCGACGAGCTCCAGCAGGAAGAGCTGACCGACGAACGGATCGAGCGTTGGGTGGGCCAGCTTTTGACGGAGCTTGACGTACAGTAGGGGAGTCTCAGGCAACGATCTCCGAGCCGCATGACAAACGTCGCGGGCCTGAGCAGCCCCGTGTTTGACGGCCATCAC
>JBCDLQ010000475.1:0-2691 GCA_039414335.1 Pseudomonadota bacterium
GTGGTGTTCGGACCCGACGGGGAAAGCGAGCAGTGGGCACGAGCCGTGGCCGAACCAGCGGGCCTGCCCTGGCACGTCATGACCAAGACGCGATTCGGCGATCGCGACGTCAAGCTGGAAGTGCCGGACTTGAGCGAACTCGAAGGCCACACGCCGGTGCTGGTCGACGACATCATTTCCTCAGGCGGCACGATTGCCGAAGCGACGCGCCACTTGCTCGAAGCAGGATTTGCCGCACCGATTGTCGTGGCGGTCCATGGACTGTTCGGTGATCGCTCGCGCGAATTGCTGCGCCATGCGGGCGTGGCCCGGGTGGTCTGCACCAATTCGGTCAACGCGCCAGAGTCCGAAATTGGCCTGAGCAAGCTGTTGGTACCGGCGATTCAGCGCCTGGCTTGAACCCATGAGCGAACGCGATCGCATCTACGCCAGGGACGCGGACGACAGCAAGGCTGCACCCTTCGAGTTTTCCGAATCGGTGGTGCGTGTCTTTCCGGACATGATCGAGCGCTCGGTGCCGGGTTATCGACTCCTCCTCGAACTCACCCCCTTGATGGTGCGCCGCGCGGTCCAGCCCAACACTCGCATCTACGATCTGGGCTGTTCCCTGGGTGCAGCCACGCTGGCCGCCCGTCGCGCCGTCGGCGTTGATGGCGTGGAGATCATCGCGGCGGACACCTCGCCGGAGATGGTCCAGCGCTGTCGTGAAATTGTCACCGCTGACAATTCGCGAGTACCCGTCGAAGTGATCGAGGCGGATGCGTGTGAACTACCCATCGACAAGGCATCGGTGGTGCTGATGTATTTCACGCTGCAGTTCATCGAGCCCGGCAAACGTCAGGCCCTGTTGAAAAAGATGGCTTCCGGCCTGCAGCCCGGCGGCGTTCTGCTGCTGGCGGAAAAGCTCGCCTTCGACCCGGATGATCAAACCTGGCTGGATACGCATCACCACGACTTCAAACGGGCCCAGGGCTACTCCGATCTGGAAATCGCGCGCAAGCGCCAGGCCCTGGAGAACGTGCTGGTTCCCGAAACGCGTGATGCCCATCATCAGCGCCTGTTGGACTCGGGCTTCAGCCAGGTGACCGACTGGTTCCAGTGCTTCAACTTCACGGCGCTGGCCGCGATACGATGAGCGCACCATGAGTGAGGACATCCAACAGGATCAGGCGTTACAGATAGACCCTGAAGAGGTCAAGTTCGAGAGCCTGCGCGATCGCACCGACGAGATCGAGCTGATCATCTCGGGTCTGACGACCGTGGCCCTGTTCACCTTGCCCGGTCTGCTCTTCGACACGCTGATGGACATTCATTCGCATCAGACCGTGATTATGGTCATGGGAGCGAACATTGCGCTCATGCTGGTGCCGGGCCTGTTCTATGTGCTGGGCTGCTGCTTTGCGATTCACCTGATGATCCGCGCTTACTGGGCGGGCCTGATCGGCTTGCGCACGGTCTTCCCCCAAGGCGTCAACTGGGACAAGACGCCGGGCCTCGGCCCGGTGGGCCGGGCCTTCTATCGGAATCATCTCCCTGATCTCTCCAAGGCCATTGCCAGTGCCGATCACCTGGCGTCCTCGCTGTTTTCCGTCATCAGCCTGATTGCCCTGGGCATGATCTGGGCGTCGGTACTGATCGGCCTGATCATCGCCGTTGCGGGCTTCATCGGAGCCCAGACCGGTCACACGAACCTGGCGATTTCGGCAGCCCTGGTCATCTCGATCACCCTGCTGGCAGGTGCCTCGGTGCTGCTCTGGTTAGTGGATGCGAAGTTCGGCCGTTGGTTTCCGAGCCTCCTCGAGCGAAACTGGTACCGCAAGCTGGTCCACGGCCTGATTCGTTACAACAATTTTTTGTCGCCGCAGCGCCTGATCCTCCCCGTTCAGCTCACGCTGCAGTCGAATACGCGCCCGCGCCTGTTTTCTTTTGTGTTTGGCGGCGGGATCCTCCTGATCATCCTGGTGGGCACGACGATCTACGAGCGATGGACCCAGTTCACCTTGTCTGAAGAATTCCGTTATCTGGATGATGCAGTCGTTGCCGAGGGATTCCGAAGCACCTATTACGAGAATCTCCGCAGCTCGCGCGATCGTATTCGCTTCTATCCGATGATCGACCGCTTCGTTCAGCAGGAAGCGGTGATGACCGTGTTCATCCCCTACTTTCCCCTGCGCGACAACCTGGTCATGGATACGACCTGTGATCCAGAATCGCCGCCCCTGGATTGTCTGCGCGGTCTCTGGACGATCTCTCTGGGAGAGCGGACGCTTGCCCAGGAGTCGCTCATTCCAGCCGAACGCTTCGATCTCAATCTGCGTGGCCTGATGGGCGTCGTGTCTCTTGATGGACTGCAGCCCGGACTTCATACACTCGAACTGGTCTGGAATGAGGGCGGTGACGCGACGCAGCTCGACGATCGCTACGACGTCGAGGAATTGCGCTACAACATTCCCTTCGTCTTCTCGCCCGCCTACGAGATCGCACTCGACCATGAAGCGATGGCCCCGGCCGAGACCAGCCCCTGACTCTGCCTGCCCACCATCGAAACTGGCTGGCTGAGACCTTCGATCAACTGGCCGTTGACCGCATCGCTGAACAACACCTGGCCTGGTTGCTTCGACATGGCAAGCACACGCAGTGGCAGGCCGTGATCGATGCGCTGCCCGATACCGATCCGGGGTGGCGGATGGA
>JBCDLQ010000476.1:0-2679 GCA_039414335.1 Pseudomonadota bacterium
CCCTTGATTTGATGCACAAATAGCGAAATAGGGGTACAATTGCCGGCTAAATTTGGCCGCTTCATCCTGCGGCGATCACAACGACCGGGAATCCTAGTGTCATGAGCAACATCATCGAAGAAATCAATAACGAACAGACCCAGCGCGAGATTCCGGATTTTTCAGCCGGTGACACGATTGTGGTCAACATCTGGGTTCGCGAAGGCGAGCGTCAGCGTACGCAGGCTTTTGAGGGCGTCGCGATCGCCAAGAAAAATCGCGGCGTCAACTCGGCATTCACCGTGCGCAAGATGTCTCACGGTACCGGTGTGGAACGTGTTTTCCAGACCTACAGCCCGATGATCGACTCGATCAAGGTCAAGCGTCGCGGCAAGGTCCGTCGTGCCAAGCTCTTCTACCTCCGTAATCTGGAAGGTAAGGCTGCACGTATCAAGGAAAAGCTGACGCGTCGCAGCGCCTGATCCTGATTCTGCAAGATCCGATCAAGGCCCGCCGATCATTCGGCGGGCCTTTTTCATATCTGATCGGAAAGTTCAAGACCGTTCCATCCGAGAACATGCAATGAAAGCCAAGCGTTTGAAACGATTGATGAACCTCTGGCCGCCGTATCTGGCCTCAGGGATTCGCCTGCTGAAAGTCGCCGACGACTACTCCGAGGTCGTCGTGCGTATGAAGATGCACTGGTTCAATCGCAACTACGTCAACACGCACTTTGGCGGTTCGCTGTTCGCGATGGTCGATCCGTTCTACATGCTGATGTACATCAACCGCATCGGCAAGGACTACGTGGTCTGGGACAAATCAGCCTCGATCGACTTCGTCAGGCCAGGCAAGGGCACGGTGACCGCCCACTTCAAACTGGATGCGCAGATGGTCGAGGATGCTCGTCGGAAGGCCGCCGACGGGACGCCGGCGCTGATTGATCACGAAATCGAGATTCTGGATGAGAAGGAGCAGGTGGTCGCTCGAAGTACCCGAACGATCTACATTCGTCTGAAACCGCAGAAGCGTCCGGGTCGATCACCCGGCAGCTAGCCGGGAAACTCAGTCGTCGCCGGAGTCTTCCGCGTCCTTGGATTCCTGGCGATCTTTCTTGCCACCGTCATGTCCGATCTGGCGCGGCGGCTCAGGCTCGCGAATCTTGCTGGTGCCATTGAAGCTGGCGCCGGACTCGATGACCAGCTGCTCGACCGTGACCGTGCCGGCAACCTTTCCCGTGGCAACGATCTCGAGTCGTTGCGCGTCGATCAAGCCCTCGAACTGGCCGCTGATCATGACGATCTCGGCGCGGATTTCGCCGGTGATCTGACCGCCTTCTCCTACAGAGACCTCGCCATCGGAATCGACCTTTCCATCGACGCTGCCGTCGACGTGAAGGCTGTCGGTCAGGGTGAGGTCGCCGACCAGTTTTGTGCCTGCAGCAATGACGGTCGTTCCGGAACGCTTGCGGTCCTCCGGATTACCTCGACTAATGATTCCCATTCGACTCGATCCTCTTCGGCAAAGACGCGATCATAGTCCGTCATTGACCAGCGCAGGAACGGCACAGGGTCAAGACGGCGATTCAGGTGACGAACTTCGTAATGCAGGTGCGGCGCTGCAGAAGCGCCCGTGTTGCCAGAATATCCCAGCAGTTGGCCGCGCTGAACATAGTTGCCAACCTGGACGTCGATTTCGTCCATATGGCCGTAAACGGTTGAGAAACCGTAGTTGTGTACGAGTTTGACCATCTTGCCCAAGCCACTGTTGTGGTGGAAAGAGGCCCACTCGACCACACCGTCGGCTGAGGCATAAATCGGCGTTCCCACCGTTGCTCTCAAGTCTGCACCACCGTGCATGGCCATTCGTTCCGTAATCGGATGCAGGCGCATTCCGAAGCGACTGGTGATGATCTCCGATTCCACGGGAAAACCGCTGGGAATGGACTCCAGCATCAGGCGCTTTTCAAAGGCGGTCTGGCTGGCCGTATCAATGCGCTGGGCCAGCGGGCGCTCGGGCTCTGCACGCAATCCGATCATGATCTCGATGTGCTCGAGTTCGTCGCTCATCGCCAGCAGGGAATTCTGCTTCTCTTCGACTTCGCTCTGGAGCAGGAAACGTTCTTCCAGCAGGCCAGAGTTTTCCGCCAGGATGTCGCTTTGCTGCTGCTCGAGGGCGGCGACTTCAGCGTTCAGCCCGTTCACGCGGCTGTTGAGCCCATAGAGCAATAGCGTGCCGGTCAGTGCAACCACCAGCAGGGCTGCCAGGCCACCGGCCAGCACGCGTCGCATGAGCTGCGACAGGGTGAAGTGGCGAGCGCCCCGGTAGTCAGTAATCGTGATCAGATAGCGATTTCGCATGTCATCAAGGTCTTGAAGGAACCAGGCTATAGCCCTGCGACAAACAAAAAGCGGGCAGCCAGTCGTGAAACCGGCCGCCGCGCAGGGCCGCTCATTATGCGGCCCGGCCATGAACGATGCAAATACATGAATCTGGCAGATATTTATGGCGGCTAATCATCGATAAGGCGGATTCCGCGCGGATGTCACTGATTAGGGCCTCAGACCCTTGATTTAGGTCACATCGAGGCCAATCTCGTGTCCAGGCCACCCGACAATCAACCACCATGAGCGATTCGCCCAGAACTGAAACCCGTGCCTTTGATACGGAAGTTCATCAGCTGCTGAAGTTGATGATCAA
>JBCDLQ010000477.1:0-2679 GCA_039414335.1 Pseudomonadota bacterium
AGCTTTTTGGCCGTAGCCTTGATGATGCGCAGATTGGCCTGATGGGGAATCAACCAGTCCAGATCGGTCTTCTCCATTTGATTGGCCGCCAGGGTCTCGTCCACGATCCGACCCAGCGTATTGACCGCCACTTTGAAAACCTCGTTGCCGCGCATGGACACGCTTAGACCACCGCGGGGCTCTGCGGTGAATCCCTTGGAGACACCAACGTCAGTCTTGAGCAGATCACCGTATCCACCGTTCGCGTGAATATGCGTGGACAGGATTCCCGGCTCCTCATCGGCCACGAGAACGGCTGCACCCGCGCCATCACCGAACAGAACGCAGGTGCCGCGATCATTCCAATCGAGCATGCGAGTCAGCGTCTCGGCACCGACAACCAGTACGGTCTTGGCCGTGCCTGCGCGAATGTACTGATCTGCAACTGACAGCGCATAGATGAAGCCCGAGCAGGCGGCATTGACGTCGAAGGCTCCACATTCCTCGGCACCCAGCCGGTGCTGGAGCAGGCAGGCTGTCGAGGGAAACACCACGTCCGGCGTTGTCGTGCCAACGATCAACAGATCAATATCCGAAGCCTTGATGCCAGCCGCATCCAGCGCCTTCAAGGCGGCCTGTTCGGCGAGGTCACAGGTAGTCTCGCCGTCGGCGGCGATTCGGCGTTCTTCGATGCCCGTGCGGGTGCGGATCCACTCGTCACTGGTTTCGACCAGCGTTTCCAGGTCCTTGTTGGTGACGACCCGATCCGGCAAATGACTGCCGGTACCTGCAATTCTGGCGTACATGAAGCTTGTTCCCCGTTCTCAAGGATCGTTGTTCTGTGTTATTGCTCGTTAATCAAGGTGCTGACCCGCAGAACCGATTCAATCAGTCTTGCGACCAGAGCTGCTGGTCCAGACGGTTGATCAGATCCCGGCGCACTTCGAGCTCGGCCAGGCCGATCGCTCGAGCAAACCCTCGGGCGCAGGCACCACCGTGACTCTTGATCACCGTTCCTCGCACACCCAGCATGGGCGCACCATTATGCCGGGCCGGATCAAGGCTGTCATGCAGTCGTTTCAGACCCCGCTTCGCGACCAGGCCTGACAGGGAGCCGGAAAACTGGTCCCGCAGTCCCTTGAACATCAGACGTACTGCCCCCTCGGCGCTCTTCAGCAGGATGTTGCCGGCAAATCCATCGCAGACCACCAGATCCACCTGGCCGGCAAATACCTGATCGGCCTCGACAAAGCCGGTGTAGTCAAGGCGACTGTCCGCCTCGATGAGTGCCGCTGCCTGACGCAGCACATCCGGTCCCTTGCCGGGCTCGCTACCGATGTTCAGCAGGCCGATTTTCGGATGCCGGTCTTCGAGCACCTGCACCGCCACCGATCCGAGCTGGGCGAACTCCAGCAGCCGCGGAGCATCAACGTTGATATTGGCGCCCAGGTCCAGCATCCAGACATGGCGTGCGGTTGACGGGAGTGCCGCCATCAATGCGGGCCGCTCGACGCCTGGCAGCATGCCCAGCTTCTGCCGCGACAAGGCCATGAGCGCACCCGTACTGCCCCCGGAAACGACCGCATCGACCTGTTGGCGTTCCAGCAGATCAATGGCGTTCCACAGGCTGCTGCCCCGCCCCTTTCGGATCGCGGCTACGGCATTCACATCGGCGGGAAGAACGTGATCAGCGTGCTGAAAGAAAACGCGCTCGCCCCAGTGGGGCTGGCGCGCGGATTCCAGGGTTTTCGTCGGCCCGACCAGCTGAAGGTGCAAATCGGGCGATTGGGTCAAGGCCAGATCAATGGCATCCAGGATGACCCCGGGTGCGCCATCGCCGCCCATGGCGTCGATGGCGATACTGACGGCTCGGTGTTCGGGATTGAGACCATTCACGGCTGAACGCCGAGCGGGATCAGTCCTGCAGGTCTTCTGCGTCTTCGTCGATTTCCGGGGTCAGATCGACGACCTGACGACCACGGTAAAAACCTTCTGCCGAGACGTGGTGACGGCGATGGGTTTCGCCCGTTGCTGCCTCTTCGGACAGGGTCGGACCGGTCAGCGAATCATGCGAGCGACGCATGCCACGGCGTGACGGGGTTTTGCGACTTTTCTGTACAGCCATTTCTGCAAATCTCCAATTGGAACTTGTAAATTCAATTCAGCGTTTCTTTGAACCCTTCGCTGCGGCTGCCATTTCTGCCAGCGCCTCGAAGGGCCGATGCGTATCCTTCACTTCCGGTGCGGCTGCCATGGGCTCGGACTCGGGGTCTACGGGCACCAGCGGCAAGGCCAGAAGCACTTCTTCACCGATCAAATCCAGCAACTCCAGGCGCTGATCGGGACAGACTCGGACCTCGTAGTCTTCGGGCAGCTCGGCCTCTTGGGCTTCGCTGGCCACGATGGCCACGACAGACTGGCTCTCGATCGGCTGCCGAAAGGTCTTCAGTGTCCGCTGGCACTGCAGGGCCAGTTCCCCTCGCAGTTCCACGGACACGAGCGTTTGACCCTGGCCATCAATCGAGAACGACAATTCGAATTCAACTTCGTCTTCGTCGTTCTTGACGATCAGGTCATCCAGCTTCGGAAGGCTTGCGACCGGCACACGCCCTTTGAACTCGCGCCGGGCCTGCGCTGCCTTCTCCGTATTGATCCAGTCCGGATAGTCTCGCGCTTACGCGCAGAACACCGTATGCACGC
>JBCDLQ010000478.1:0-2679 GCA_039414335.1 Pseudomonadota bacterium
GCCGGTCGTCGAAGCGGATCTGCGACTGCTGGCCAGACTGGCCGACATCGTTGAATCAGAAGCTCCGGAGCTCGCCCATTACCGCCCCCGTGAACTCGTGCGCCAGTTCACTCAGTCCCTGCGTCGTGAGCTGGATTTTGCCGCCGAATGTCGCAATGCGGAGCGGATTGCCGCTGATCTTGGCGAGGGCAGTCCCATTGTCGTCCCTGGCGTGCATTGGGAATGGAGCGGTGAGCGGCTGAATGTTCAGGACTATATCGAAGGCGTGAGCGGCTCCGATTTCAAATCGATCGCAGCCGCCGGACTCGATGGCCATGAGATTGCCCAGCGCGGTACGGAAGGCATCCTCAGTATGATCCTTGAGCATGGATTCTTTCACGCGGACCCGCACCCGGGGAACGTGAAATACCTCCCCGACAATCGCATCGCGCTACTGGATTTCGGCATGGTGGGGCGCCTGAGTGACGACCGCCGCTTTGAAGTGGCCGAATTGTTGCACGGACTGGTGACGCGCGACGCCAATCAGGTGACTCGAATCCTGCTGGATTGGAGCGCGGACAGTCAGGCCCATCCCGATCGCCTGGAAGAGGATCTAATTGAGTTCATTGATCGCTTTCATGGGGTAACCCTGGAACAACTGGATCTCACCGAGATGATCGGCGACATGACCGGCGTGCTTCGTCGCCATCATCTTGTTCTGCCGCCCGATCTGGTCCTGATGCTGAAGGCTTTCATCACGCTGGAAGGCATGGGGCGGGCGATTGATCCTGATTTCGATATGGCCTCCGAGGCGCGGCCGATCGTCGAGCGCGTCCTGAGGGTGCACTATTCCCCCACGGCCGTTGCTCAACGGGCTCAACGGACGGCGATCCAGATCGCAAAGACCCTGGGTTCCTTGCCCGACGATCTGAGTCGACTGCTGCGGACGGCCCGGCGCGGGCGGATCGAGGTCCATGTGGAGGTCAATTCCCTGAAGGAGGTCAGCCATCGTCTCGATGGTGCGGCCAGCCGCCTGACCCTGGGGATTGTCACGGCGGCACTGATCATCGGCTCGGCCATCGCCATGAACGTCAGCCCCGCTGAAGGTCTGTCGATCTTTGGTCTGATAGGCTTTGCCGGCGCCACCCTGGGTGGAATCTGGCTGCTGATCTCGATCTGGCGCAGCGCTAGAGAGGATTGAGTCGGTAGGCCGACCACAAAAAAAGGCGGTCATCGACCGCCTCTTTTTTGCATTCAGGACTGCCGCTCGAATCAGTTGACGTAAACCTCGCCATCCTTCATCACAAATCGGATGTCGCCGAGGATGCCAATGTTCTCCAGCGGGCTCCCTTCGACGGCGATGATGTCTGCCCAGTAGCCAGGCTTGATGGCGCCAGCCGTGTCGCTGATGCCCAGGAGATCGGCCGAATTGAGGGTGGCGGCTCGGATCGCTTCGATCTCCGGCATACCGGTTTCGACCATCAGCTCGAACTCGCGCGCGTTCTCGCCGTGAGCGCTAACACCTGAATCCGTACCAAAGGCGATTCGGACGCCGGCTCGCCAGGCCCGTCCAAAAGTGTCCTGCATCATCGGACCAATCGTGCGAGCTTTGGGTCGAACCAGTTCGGGGAAGTAGCCATCGACTTCGGCCATCCTGGCGACAAAGTCACCAGCCATGATCGTGGCCACCATGTAGGTGTCATTTTCGATCATGGCCTCGAAGACTTCTTCGTCCATCATGGTGCCGTGCTCGATTGATCGGACACCAGCCCTGACAGCGCGCAGCATGCCTTCCTTGCCGTGGGCGTGGGCTGCGACGTGCATGCCGTAGTCGTTGGCCGTGCTGATGATGGCTTCCAGCTCGTCGGGGTGAAACTGTGGCGCCAGCCCACTGCGAGCAACGCTCAGAACGCCGCCCGTCGCCGTGATCTTGATCAGGTCAGCACCATCTTTGTAGCGCTGGCGTACGCCTTCTCGAGCCTCCGAAACGCCGTCGACTACACCCTCGCGCGGTCCCGGGTCGCCCATCAGGTCGGCGCGCCAGCTGTTGGTTGGATCGGCATGGCCGCCGGTCGTCGCCAGTGATTTTGCCGAGGTGTAAATTCTCGGTCCAACCGTCTGGCCCGCATTGATCGAGTTGCGCAGGGCGACGCTCACGTTGTAGCTATCGCCCAGGTCACGCACGGTGGTGAAGCCGGCTTCCAGCGTTCGGCGGGCGTACATCGAGCCCTGCAGGGCTAGATCGGCCGGGTTTCTGGTGAACCGATCGATGTAGGAATTGGGTCCGGACTGCGAAATGACGTGCGTGTGCATGTCCATCAGGCCCGGCAGGCAGGTGAGTTCACTCAGATCGACGGCCGTGGCGTCTTCTGGTGGGTCGATCAGGCCGGCTTCGATGCGCTCGACCAGACCGCCTTCGATCACCAGCGTGGTGGGTCCGGTCAGTTCGCCCGCTTCGACGTCCAGATGGTCGCCGCAGTGAATCCAGGTGCTTGCCTGCAGCGGTGCGGCAAACAACAACGTTGCTGAAATCGTGGCAGCAAAGGTGAATCGGTTCATTGATGAGGTCCCCGTTGATTTTTCTAATAGGAGCGCGCCGATTGTGCATCAAAGTTGGTGCTTGTGCATTCACGGCGGGTCAATCAAGCAGGGGGCTTGGCTATAATGCGGGCCCGTCCCAACCCCTGAATCCAAGGATCC
>JBCDLQ010000479.1:0-2678 GCA_039414335.1 Pseudomonadota bacterium
GAGTAAGCCACCACGCGCTTGATGTCGTTCTGGACGATGCCGATCAGACCCATGAACAGCGCCGTGATCGCGCCCAAAGTCAGGATAAAGCTCAGGGCAGTCACGGACATCTCGAACATCGGCGACAGACGCGCCACCATAAAGATGCCCGCCGTGACCATGGTCGCCGCGTGGATCAGGGCGGAGATTGGCGTCGGGCCTTCCATGGAATCGGGCAGCCAGACGTGCAGCGGTACCTGGGCGGATTTACCCATGGCGCCAATAAACAGGCAGATGCAGATCACAGTCATGACCTGCCATTCGGTCTGGCCGAAGAGACTGATCGTCATGCCCTCGACAGCGGGTGCAGCGGCAAAGGCCTCGGCGTAGTCCAGCGTGCCCATGTAGTAGACGACGGCGGCAATCCCCAGCAGGAAGCCAAAGTCCCCCACCCTGTTGACCAGGAACGCCTTGAGGTTGGCCTTGACCGCCGAATCTTTCTTGAACCAGAAGCCGATCAGCAGATAGGACACGACGCCAACCGCTTCCCAACCAAAGAACAGCTGCATGAAGTTGTTGGCCATCACCAGCATCAGCATGGCGAAGGTGAACAGGTTGATGTAGGCAAAGAAGCGCTGGTAGCCCGGATCATCATGCATGTAGCCGATCGTGTAGACGTGGACCATGAAGGACACGAAGGTCACGACCACCATCATCAGGGCCGTCAGGCTATCGACCAGGAAACCGACCTCGAAGCGCAGGCCGTCAGTCACCGCCCAGGTGTAAACCGAGTAGTTCAGCACCGGCAGATCATTGAAGAACACTTCCCAGGCCACGTAGGTGGACAGCAGGAAGGAAGTCGCTACCGCCAGGATGGTCACCCAGTGGGCGCCGGCGCGACCGACCTGGTGGCGCAAAAGGCCGGCAACCAGACAGCCGATCAGCGGCAGCAGCGGAATCAGCAGGAGAATCGTTTCAATATTCATGATCAGCCCTTCAGATCCGCGAGCTCTTCAACGCTGATCGTGCGTCGATTACGGAACAGCACGACCAGAATGGCCAGGCCGATCGCCGCCTCAGCCGCGGCAACGGTCAGGATGAAGAAGACGAACACCTGACCATCGATGTGATCGAGGAAATGGGAGAACGCGACAAAGTTCATGTTCACCGCCAGCAGCATCAGCTCGATGCACATCAGCAGGATCAGCACGTTCTTCCGGTTCAGGAAGATGCCCGCGACGGAGATGCAGAACAGCGCCGCGCCGAGGCTCAGGAAATGGGCCAGTGTCAGCATGTCAGGACTCCTCCCCTTCCGCGTCCATCTTGACCAGGCGCACCCGCTCGGAGCGCTTGATGCGCACCTGCTGGCTCGGATCCTGATACTTGGTCTCGGGCCGGCGACGATGGGTCAGCGCAATGGCCGCGATGATGGCCACCAGCAGGATGACCGCGGCAATCTCGAAGGCGTAGAGATAGGTCGAGTACAGCACCTCACCAACCGCCGTCGTGTGGCTGTAGCCCTGGGGCTTGGCCATCGGCAGCACTTGCTCCTGCAGACCGCGGGTCCAGATCACCATGAACATCTGCGCCGCCATACCCAGCGCGACCAGCAGCCCCACCGGCAGGTAGCGGGCAAAACCCTCCTTGACCGGGTTGACATTCACATCAAGCATCATCACGACGAACAGGAACAGGACCATCACGGCGCCGACGTAGACCAGCACGAGCACGATGGCCAGGAATTCGGCCTGCATCAGCATCCAGATGCAGGCGGCCGAAAAGAACGACAGCACCAGGAACAGCACGGCGTAGATCGGGTTGCCGACGGTTACGACACTGAGCGCCGATCCGATCAGTACCCCACCGAACAGGTAGAAGGCGATTTCAACTATGGGCATGCCTGACTCTCAATACATTTCAGGTTGGGGTCCGCTGGCGAGCGTCATCGCCGGAGTCGCGACTCCGACCAGAGGCTCCCGGCCGTCCCTCATCAATTAACGATAAGCCGCGTCCTGCTGGCGCGCCGCCGCGATCCGGTCCTCGACCCGATCACCGATCGCCAGCAGCTGTTTCTTGGTCACCACATTTTCACCGCGATTCTCGAAGTGATATTCATGAATATCGGTCTCGACAATCGAATCCACCGGGCAGGACTCCTCGCAGAAACCGCAGTAGATGCACTTGAACAGATCAATGTCGTAGCGCGTGGTGCGGCGCGTACCGTCTTCGCGCTGATGCGAATCAATGGTGATCGCCAGCGCCGGGCACACGGCCTCGCACAGCTTGCAGGCGATGCAGCGCTCTTCCCCATTGGGATAGCGACGCAGCGCGTGAAGTCCACGGAAGCGCGATGACTTCGGGTTCTTCTCCTGCGGGTAGTTCAGCGTCTCTTTCGGCGCTGTCCAGTAACCGAAGGTGACTCTCAGACCCTGGAGCAGCTCCAGCAACATCAAGGATTTCAGATAACGGGTTACGGCTTGCATGGCATCAACCTCCGTACCAGCCCATCACGCGGAACAGACCGGCCACCATGATCCAGACGATGGTGATCGGAATGAACACCTTCCAACCCAGGCGCATGATCTGGTCATAGCGATAGCGCGGGAAGGTGGCGCGGAACCACAGATAGCAGAAACAGAACAGGACGGTCTTGGCCAGGAACCAGTGGACACCACCCTCACCCAGGAAGGTGTCGCCAA
>JBCDLQ010000480.1:0-2676 GCA_039414335.1 Pseudomonadota bacterium
GCCGTAGCCCAGAAAATCGGTCTTGGCCAGGCTGGCAATGAGATCGGCGGGCAGACCATCACCGCCTGCGAAGCTGCCAGCCGCCCGCGCACGCTCTCGCTGCTGGCCCATGGCGGTTTCAAAACCTTCATCATCGACGGTCAGGTCGCGTTCACGGGCGATGTCTCGCGTGAGATCGATCGGGAATCCGTAGGTGTCGTAGAGCTTGAAAGCCACTTCACCAGGAATCTGCTGATCCGGCATATCGGCGATGGCCTGCTCCAGCAGCTTCATGCCCTGATCCAGCGTTTCCCCAAAGCGCTGCTCTTCGCGCCCCAGCACGTCAGCGACAAAGGCCTGCTTGTCCGCCAGCTCCGGGTAGGCCTGGCCCATGACTTCTGCTAGCGGCTCCACCATGCGGCTGAAGAACAGCTCCTTGCAGCCCAGCTTGTAGCCATGGCGAATCGCGCGACGGATGATGCGGCGCAGCACATAGCCTCGTCCTTCATTCGACGGCAGCACGCCATCCACGATCAGGAAAGCGCAGGCGCGGATATGGTCGGCGATGACCTTCAGGGACGGCGAGGCCAGATCCTGCGCGCCGGTCAGGCGGGCAGCGGCAGCAATCAGGTGCTGGAAGAGATCAATGTCATAGTTCGAATGCCCACCCTGAAGAATCGCCGCCAGGCGCTCGAGGCCCATGCCCGTATCCACGCAGGGCGCCGGCAGCGGGCTCATGGAGCCGTCAACAGCACGGTCGAACTGCATGAAGACCAGGTTCCAGATCTCGATGTATCGGTCGCCGTCTTCTTCGGGTGTTCCCGGGGGACCGCCCGGGATTTCCGGACCATGGTCGTAGAAGATTTCGGTGCACGGACCGCAAGGACCGGTATCACCCATGGCCCAGAAATTGTCGCTCTCGTAGCGCTTGCCGGGCTTGTCGCCAATCCGCGACAGGCGGTCCGGATCCACGCCAATTTCATTCAGCCAGATGTTGGCTGCTTCCTCGTCATCCTCATAGACCGTCACCCACAGCTTTTCCGGCGGAAAACCGCAGGTCTTGGTCAGAAACTCCCAAGCATATTCAATGGCTTCGCGTTTGAAGTAGTCACCGAAGCTGAAGTTGCCGAGCATCTCGAAAAAGGTGTGGTGGCGCGCCGTATAGCCAACGTTTTCCAGGTCGTTGTGCTTGCCGCCCGCCCGGACGCAGCGCTGGGAGCTGGTCGCCGTGGAATAGGACCGCTTTTCCGAACCCAGGAAAACATCCTTGAACTGCACCATACCCGCGTTCGTGAACAGCAGGGTCGGATCGTTACCCGGCACGAGCGGAGAGGATTTGACGACGCGATGACCGTTCTGCTCGAAGTAGTCGAGGAAGGCCTGGCGGATTTCAGCGGTGGTTTTCATCGGTCAACCTTGGAAACAGGGCTTGCAATCAAACCGCATAGTTTACTTGCAGTTGCGGCCCCTGCGAGATCGACAACAACAGGAATTTCAGCGCCGAGCTAGCGATCAGAACAGGGCCCGGATGACCTCGTGGCTGAAGCCTCGACGGGCCAGCGCTTGCTGACGACGCGCTTTCTCCTTCAGATCATCGACCGGCCGTTCGAGGTAGCGCCGTTCGTACCAGCCCGACGCCAATTCCAGCCAGTCCACCTCGGCCTCCCGCAGTGCTCGCTCGATCTGAGATCGATCGATGCCACGTTCACCCAACTCGGCGCGGATGCGAATGGGCCCATAGGCCTTCTGGGAACGCATGCGAACAAAGCTTTCAGCAAAGCGATCATCGGACTGGAGGCCCTGCTCGGCCAGTTCGTCCAGTACCTGTTCGAGCTCGGGTTCGGGCCAGCCGCGCTGGCGGAGCTTTCGGCTCAGCTCCAGATAGGAATGTTCACGCCGCGCCAGGAGGCGCAGCGCGGCGTCACGCAGGTCGGCCAGTTTGACCGGCTGCGGCTTGTTGTCCACGAATCAGGAATGGCCCGTCAAAGAAAGGAGACCAATCAGCTGGCTTCGGCTTCTTCGGGTGCTGCCTCCGCTTCACCCTCTCCCGCCTGCGGCATCAGCTTCTCGCGCACTCGGCGCTCGATGTCGGCGGCCATTTCCGGATTGTCCTTGAGGAACTGACGGACATTCTCCTTGCCCTGGCCGATGCGGTCTTCGCCGTAGCTGTACCAGGCACCCGATTTCTTGACGAAGCCATGCTCTACACCCAGCTCGATCAACTCGCCTTCGCGCGAGATGCCCTCGCCGTAGAGAATCTCGAACACGGCCTGACGGAATGGCGGCGCCATCTTGTTTTTCACGACCTTGACGCGCGTTTCGTTACCCACCACCTCATCGCCGCGCTTCAGCGCGCCAATGCGGCGGATGTCCAAACGGACGGAGGAGTAGAACTTCAGGGCGTTACCGCCAGTGGTGGTTTCCGGTGAGCCGAACATCACGCCAATCTTCATGCGGATCTGGTTGATGAAGATCACCATGCAGTTGGTGCGTTTGATGTTGCCGGTCAGTTTGCGCAGGGCCTGGCTCATGAGGCGGGCCTGCAGGCCGACGTGCGAGTCACCCATTTCGCCTTCGATCTCGGCCTTCGGCGTCAGTGCCGCAACCGAGTCGACGATGACGATATCCACCGCGCCAGATCGGACCAGCATGTCGGTGATTTCCAGGGCCTGCTCACCGGTGTCCGGCTGGGAAACC
>JBCDLQ010000481.1:0-2674 GCA_039414335.1 Pseudomonadota bacterium
CGGATGCAGCGGGCCAGCGAAGCCCTGGAGTTCGAAAGGGCAGCGTCCATCCGGGACCACATCCGTTCGCTCCAGCGCGTTCGATCCAGTCAGTACGTCACCGACGGTGCCGAGAGCCTGGATGTGATCGCCCTGGTCATCGTCCAGGGGCAGGCTGCCGTGCAGGTGGTCGAGTTTCGACATGGCCGCAATCTTGGCGGTCGCTGCTTCTTTCCCGGCAATCTCAGTGATGAAGACAGCGAGTCCGAGATCCTCAGCGCCTTTCTCGGGCAGTACTACGCTGAACGAATTCCACCTGTTGAAATTCTGATTTCCTCGGAACCCGCTGACACGGCGCTGTGGAAAGAGGCGCTAGCGACCCGCCGCAATGGGCCGGTCGCCATTCGGTGGCGCGTTCGAACCCAGCGGGCCCAATGGCTGGCACTGGCCAGAACCAATGCGGAAGACGCACTGCGTCGTCGCATGTCGGAGCGCGACCACATCGGTCAGGGATTGAATGCCCTGGCCGAGCTGGTCGACCTCTCGTCACCGCCCGCGCATCTCGAATGCTTCGACATCAGTCATATCTCTGGCACGGAAACGGTGGCTTCCTGCGTAGTTTTCGGTCCATCAGGGGCGCTCAAGAGGCAGTATCGGCACTACAACATCGAGGGCATCACGCCCGGCGACGACTATGCAGCGATGAAACAGGTCCTGACTCGTCGCTATCAGCGTCTCGTGGCCGAGGACAGCCCGGTGCCGGACCTGGTCGTGATCGATGGCGGCAAGGGTCAGACCAATCTGGCATTGGAGATCCTGGCGGAACTCGGCCTTGATGCGATTCCGGTGATGGGTGTGGCGAAGGGGCCAGCGCGTAAAGCGGGCCATGAGACCTTCATTCTCGGTGATCGACAGGTGCGTCCAGGCCCGCATCATCCGGCTTCCCATTTGATTCAACAGATCCGTGATGAAGCCCATCGCTTTGCGATTACTGGACACCGTCGACGTCGACAGAAGCGTGCCCACGACTCTCCCCTGGAACAGATTCCCGGGGTTGGACCGCAGCGTCGGCAGCGCCTGTTGACCCATTTCGGTGGTCTGCAGGGTTTGAAGAAGGCCGGACCTGATGAAATCGCCCGACTGCCGGGAATCAGCACTGCCTTGGCCGAACGCATCACGAAAGCGCTGCAAGAGATGTGATTCTATGACCAACGCAGCACCTCGATGCGTGATAATGGCGCCTGTATCGATGAGGTAGACCCACTTGCAGCTGACCATTCCAACCGCCCTGACGCTGGCCCGGATCGTGATGATTCCCGTTCTGGTGCTGGTGTTCTATTTGCCGTACGGATGGTCCAACATCGCGGCGGTGTCGCTGTTCGTGCTGGCCGGGCTGACCGACTGGCTGGATGGTTGGGTTGCCCGTCGTTTCGAGATGACCAGCTCCTTCGGTGCCTTTCTCGATCCCGTGGCCGACAAGTTGATGGTGGCCGTCGCCCTGATCATCATCGTCCAACGCCATCCGGAAATTGGCTTGGCCCTGTCTTCCGCCATCATCATTGGTCGCGAAATCACCATTTCCGCCTTGCGCGAATGGATGGCGGAGCTCGGTGAGCGCGGTCGGGTCAAGGTGGCCTGGACCGGCAAGATCAAGACGATTCTCCAGATGGTGGCCATCGGTTTTCTGCTCTATGGGCAGGATCTCTGGGGGCTGCCGATACTGGAAATCGGGCGCTGGCTGCTGATCATCGCCGCTGCATTGACCCTGATCTCCATGTTCAGCTATCTGCGCGCTGCATGGCCGGCAATGCGCGCTCCGCGTTGAACTGACTCACCAGGTCGGAATCCCCCATGCCCAAGAACGCAACCAAGACGCAGGCCGAGCAGGGCGACCGTCATGTTCTCTACGAAGCCAGCGTGCAGGACCCCGAAACGGAAATGGAGTTCGTCTCGGAAACCTTCGCCGAGCTGCGCGATCGTGATCTCCAATTGATTCGTGAGGACTTCTGTGGCACCGCCAATACGGCGGCCTACTGGGTTGGTCTGGACGCCTCGCACCGGGCCATCGGTGTCGATCTGGATTCAGACACGCTGCAGTGGGGGCGAGACCATCACCTGGGCCGACTCTCAGCGGCAGCTCGCGAGCGAATCTCTCTGATCGAAGCCGATGTGCTCGAAGTTCGCACGGACCCCGTGGATGCGATCCTGGCGATGAATTTCAGTTATTACCTGTTCATGAGTCGCGACACGCTGAGGGAGTACTTCCAGCGAGCTCTGGATGCCTTGTGCGACGATGGCATCCTGTTTCTCGACGCCTTCGGTGGCTATGACGCACATCGGGAGCTGGAAGAGCGAACCGAGTACGACGACTTCACCTACGTGTGGGATCAGGCCAGTTTTGATCCGATCTCCCATGCCATGACTTGTCAGATTCACTTCGAGTTTCCGGATGGCTCGAAGCTGAAGCGCGCCTTCGAATACCACTGGCGCTTGTGGACCTTGCCGGAAATCAAGGAGTTGCTGCTCGAAGCCGGTTTCAGTCGGGCGACGGTCTACTGGGAAGGGACCGATGAAGACACGGGCGAGGGGGATGGCATCTATTCGGCGAGTGAAACCGGTGATGCAGATGCCGGATGGATCTGCTACCTGGTGGCCGAAAAGTAAGAAGCGCCGGCAAGCGGCGCTTCTAATGGAC
>JBCDLQ010000482.1:0-2671 GCA_039414335.1 Pseudomonadota bacterium
GAAGTCGCTGCACTGCTTGCGGGTTCCGAGTCGCCTGTCGATCGCGCCGTTGGAGCTTTCCTGCAGCAGGATTTCCACCAGTCACTGGCCTGGTGCGATGGTGTGCTCAAGACCGAGCCGGAACACGGGCCGGCGCAGCTCCATCGCGCTCGCGCCCTGCACAATCTGGGTCGGATTGATCAGGCGCTGGCTGCCTTTCGTGAGCTGGTCAAGGCTCACCCGGATTTTCCCGAGGCCTGGGCTGCGCTGGCCCATGCGCTTCGATTTTCTGGCCGGGAAGAAGCCGCTTGTCAGGCCTATGAGCGGGCGCTTGCGTTGTCACCCGGACTCCATCAGGCGCGCATGAATCTCGGCGTGACCTGGCTGAATCTGGATCGCGCTGAGCAGGCTCAGGTCTGCTTCGAGCAACTGCTCGATCGCAACAGCGATGATGTGGAAGCCATGGTCTATCTGGGGCTGGCGCTGCGGCTCAGCGGGCAGAACGCGATGGCACGTCGCCGCTTGACGCGTGCATTGAGGCTGGCGCCCGGTCATCCCGATGCACACCGATACCTGGCCGGACTCTATAACCAGGCGGGCGAGGTCAATGAGGCGCTCAGTCATCTGCGCCAAGCCATGGCCGCACGGCCCGATGACCCGGATCTGATGGCCGAGCTGGCGGATATCCACGAGCTCTCCAGCGACATGGCCGAAGCTCAGGCTGCTGTTGATCGGGGCCTGGCTCTGGCGCCGGAGCACCCGCAGCTGAACCTGATGGCCGCACGCCTGGCCCGTCGGGACGGGAATCTGACCCAGGCCGAACAACGCTTGCGCAGCATTCCGCCGGTGGCCCTGCCGCCCCGCCTGGCCCTGCAGCGAGCCCAGGAAATGGGCTTGGTGCTGGATCGTCTAGAGCAGGCTGACGAGGCCTTCGAGGCCTTTGTCGAGGCCAATCGGCTGGCCGCTCGCGATGGACGTATGAACAGCGTTGATCGAAACGCCTTCGGTTCTGCCTTGCGGACCATCGACCAGGGGTTGAATGGACAGACGGTCGATCTCGAAACAGAAGAAGACAGCGGCGCCGATCTGATCTTTCTGATCGGTTTCACCCGCTCCGGGACGACCCTGCTCGATACCTTTTTCAAGGCACGCCAGGACGTGATCACCGTTGAAGAGAAGCCCACGATCGAGCGGGTCATCGACGAAGCCGGACTGGAGGCCCTGGGCTGCGATGCGGTCGCAGCACTCTCGCCAGTAGAGCGCGCCGCCCTGCGAAAGCGCTACCGGCAGTATCTGGCGGCCTATATTCCGCGCGACTGGAAGGGCTGGGTCATCGACAGGATGCCCCTTCGACTGATCCACGTTGCCTTGCTGCATCAACTCTTTCCCCGTGCGCGCTTTCTCCTTGCCGAGCGCCATCCCTGCGACGTCATCCTGAGTAACTTCATGCAGATCTTCGAGCCCGGCGATGCCCTGGTCCATTGCGACACGCTGGATTCCACGGTGTATCTCTATGACCAGGTCATGCGGGTTTGGCAGCGGATTCGTCCGATGGTGGCCGATCGTCTGGTTTCCATCCGCTACGAGGCGCTCGTCAACGATCCGGAAGGCGAATTGCGACGTCTGTGTGATGAGCTGGGTTGGCCCTTCGATCCGACGATGCTCGATCGAGAACAGCGCATTTCAGCCGCCGGGCGTGTGAGAACGGCCAGCTATCAGCAGGTCCATGAGCCAATCTACGGGCGGGCAGCGGGGCGTTGGCAGCGTTATGCGGCTCACTTCGAAGCGCATCGCGACGTTCTGAATCCCCATCTCGATGCCCTGGGCTACGGCAGCTTTTGAGTCGGTGTTCTGAAGGGCGGATATTGCTTGACCGTTGATCCGCCCTCCTGTAACATTCCCGCTCTTGACAGTAGCACTTTTCTGGAGCAAGCGACATGTACGCTGTTTTTACTACCGGCGGCAAGCAATACCGGGCCAGCGAGGGCGATATCGTCCGCGTTGAAAAGCTCGAAGCCGAAAAAGGTTCGACCATCGAGTTGGATCACGTTCTGATGGTTGGCGAGGGCGACGACGTCCGTATCGGTACGCCGACGGTTGATGGTGGCAAAGTGACGGCCGAAGTGGTCGATCACGGTCGCGGCGAGAAGATCCGGATTATCAAGTTCCGTCGCCGCAAGCATTCTATGAAGCAGATGGGTCACCGTCAGTACTACACCGAAATCAAGATCACCGGAATTGAGGGCTAAAGAAGATGGCTCATAAGAAAGCAGGCGGCTCGACACGTAACGGTCGCGATTCAAATCCCAAGTTTCTCGGCGTCAAGCGCTACGGCGGCGAAGCAGTCCTGGCTGGCAACATCCTCGTTCGTCAGCGCGGCACCCGCTTCCATGCCGGTCACAACGTCAAGGCAGGTCGCGACCACACCCTGTTCGCCCTGACCGACGGCAAGGTTGTGTTCGAAGAGCGCGGCAAGCCGAAGCGTAAATTCGTCTCGGTTCAGCCGGCCGACTGACGCAAGGTTTCATTGCCTTGAAAAGCCCCGCCGGATGCGGGGCTTTTTTGTATCCGCTCAGCCCGTGAGTCCCGTTCAAGCCCTGCTGGAGTCGACCCGATGAAATTTGTTGATGAAGCCCGCATTCACGTCGCCGCCGGCAAGGGTGGTCCCGGGGTCGTGAGCTTTCGGCGCGAA
>JBCDLQ010000483.1:0-2661 GCA_039414335.1 Pseudomonadota bacterium
GATCATCGTGTTGTTCTCCTGGGCCAGCTTGCCGAATTCGGTCACGTACTGCTCGGCGATGCGCAGGCTGACCGCGTCAGCACCACCCGGCTGGTTAATTGCCGTGGCGATCCGCTCGATACCGGCAGCCGTGGCGTCAGCGATCAGGGTGATTTCTTCAGCGCGACCTTTGGCTTCGTTTATCTGCTTCTGCATGTCACCTTCGGAGACGTTGATTGTCTCCTGCTTCATGCCTTCCGAGACGTTGATCTTGGCCTCGCGCTCACCTTCAGATGAGGCCACGACCGCGCGACGCTCACGCTCGGCGCGCATCTGCTTCTCCAGCGCGTCACGAATCGTTTCCGGCAGCACGATGTCGGCCACCTCCTAACGCAGCACCTTCGTGCCCCAGGGCTCGGAGGCTTCGGACAGCACTTCAACGACCTTCTCGTTGATGACCACACGCTCTTCAAAGGACTTGTCCAGGTCGATCTTGCCAACCACGGAACGCAGGGTGGTTTGCGCCAGCTGGGTTGCCGCGAAGCGGTAGTCCGCGATGCCGTAGGACGCCAGTTTCGGGTCGATGACCTGCATGTAGATCACGCCGTCGACGTTGATCTGGATGTTGTCCTTGGTCACGCAGGCCTGCTGCGGCACGTCGATGGCTTCTTCCTTCAAGGTGTGCTTGTAAGCGACCTTGTCGATGAAGGGGATCATCAGGTGGAAGCCGGCGTCGAGCACGCTGTGGAAGCGGCCGAGTCGTTCGACGACATAGGCCGAGCGCTGCGGCACGATCTGGGCCGTCTTGGCGATCGCGATCACCACGATGGCCAGGATCAATAGGGAAAGAATGGTGGAAAAGTCCATGATCTAGCTCCGGATAATGGAAAGAAAAAGGATTCGCTTGAGCCTGACGACTATTCGGCAGTTTCGGGGCGCTGGGCCGAGACCTGCAGCGTAATACCCCGGTGACCGGTGATCCACACGGTCGCGCCTTCGGCCAGATCCGCATCGTCGCTTTCGGCCTTCCAGTCCGTGCCGCTCAGGCGGACCTTGCCGATGCCGTCGACAAAGGTGCTGCTGACCGTGGCGCGATCGCCGCGGCTGAACAGCACGTCCTTGTCGCCGTCCCAGCGGTCGGAGACGCTGCCGCGAAACCACACCTTGATGCGGTCGCGCGCAAATAGCAGGGCACCGACGGAAAGCACGGAAAATACGAGAATTTGTTCCCACAGGCTGTCGATCAGACCGACCGCCGTCAGTACACCGACAAGAATCGCGCCCACCCCGAAAAACACGGCCACGATGCCGGTCAGGAAGAATTCGGAAAGGATCAACAGGGCTCCAAGAATGAGCCAGAACCAATAGTGTTCCATCATGAGTGTCTTACGACCCCGTGAGTTGCCAGCCCACGATTATAGACAGCGAAAACGCCGTTCGGTTCGATCTCTAAAACAGAGCTGAGGCCTGTTGCTGCGCCTGAATGGCATCTGGCGCCCTGTCGCCACTGGCGATTCGAGTCAGGTTATTAACGACAGTATCGGCGATGGCTGCCAGCCGATCGGGCTCGGCCAGGGCGCGGATGATCAGTGCTTCGAGCGCCTTGTTCGTCATCGCGAAAGTCGCCCTGAATTCAGCATGCCGACGCTAGCGACTGGCCATGACTGAGGCATGACCCGACTTCAGTCCAGCGCCCGATCGGCCACGATGATGCCGTTGGCGTCAGCATAAAGATGGTCCCCAGGCTGCACGATCACGTTGCCGATCGATACGGGAATATCAATCTGACCCTCGCCGCGTCGAACGCTCTTGATCGGCACGCAACCCAGCGCCATCACGCCCACATCGATCTCGGCCAGCACCTCGACATCGCGGCAGGCCCCGTGAATGACAATTCCTGCCCAGCCGTTGTCGCGGGCAGCCGCGGCCAGCAGATCACCCAGCAACGCATGCCGCAGCGACCCGCCCCCATCCACCACCAGCACCCGGCCCTCGCCGGCGGTATTGACCAGTTCCTTCACCCGCGAGTTGTCCTCGAAGCATTTCACCGTGGTCACGGGGCCACCAAAAGCCTTGCGTGCCCCGTAGGACTGCCAGTGCAGACCGATCACGATCCGGACGAGCTCAGGATGGGCATCACACAGGTCGGGGGTGGATTTCATGGGCAGGCTCCGTGGGACTTGGCGTTCATTATGGCGAGAAAGTTGGGCGGGTTCATCCAGCGTGGTAGTGATCCGTGTGCCAGCGCCCTCTCCTTCGTCGTCCCGGACCTGACCCGGGACCCAGTGGCTTCTTGCGCGGTATAGCCAACTTCTCAGTCGCTGGGCCCCCGGAGCAGGTTAAGCAATCACCTTTCAAGAGCGGAGTTCCGCGGAGAGCGTCGGGCATTGGGTACATCTAAGCCACTGGGTCCTGGCTCAAGGCCGGGATGACGGACTAAGGAGTGCTTCGCATTGATTGTTCTTATCCGGGGTGACAATTTGTGGATTGCTGGCGCACAGGTCGTTAGAACTCGGGATGACGGTCTTAGGTGTGCTTCGCACGGATGGTGCTTAGCCGGGAAGACGATTCAAGGGGTGCTAGCGCACTGAGCGTTCTTACTGGAGATGATGGGGGGAGGGATAGTGCTCGATCCAAATAGAGTGGCACTCTCCTCCGTCGTCCCCGACTTGATCGGGGACC
>JBCDLQ010000484.1:0-2659 GCA_039414335.1 Pseudomonadota bacterium
CCCCGGTCCACCAACCCATCAACAATCACCACCGCCGAAAGCCGATTCCCCCCGCGCCGATCCTCGCCCTCGCGCCACCCCCCACCCCGTTTGAGGATAGAGGGCGGGACTGGTAAAATGCGCGGCTTGAATACAGCAAAATGATCGGAGTAGAAGCATGTCCATTCTCAACAAACTCGAGCAACTGCGTTCCATCGGCGGTGAGGCCATGACCCAGGGCCTGCCCGACGAGACGATTACCCGTTTCGCCGACACGGACCCGCGCCTGGAACAAGCCGTTGACGATGCGTTGGGCGTGATTCAGTGCTGGTCCGCGTCCTACCCTGATCTGATCAAAGCTGACGAAGCCGAGCAGAAAGAAATGCTGCAATCGGCCTACGTCAACTTCTACGCCGATGATGCGGTGAATCCTTACGTCGCTCTGGCCGGACGCGGTCCCTGGATCATCACCGCCAAGGGCTCCGTTCTGCATGATTCCGGCGGCTACGGCATGCTCGGTTTCGGTCACGCGCCCGACAACATCATCCAGGCCATGGCCCAGCCGCAGGTTATGGCCAACGTCATGACGCCGTGCTTCTCGCACATCAAGTTTGCCGAAACGCTGCGCGAAGAAATCGGCCAGAACCGCGCCGACGGCTGTCCCTTCGATCGCTTCCTGTGCATGAACTCCGGATCAGAGTCCGTCACCGTGGCCGGCCGTATCGCCGACATCAACGCCAAGCACAAGACCGACCCGGGCGCCGAAAAGGCGGGCTACACGATCAAACGCCTATCCCTGGCCGGCGGCTTCCACGGCCGCACGGACCGTCCCGCCCGCTACTCCGATTCCACTCGCAAGGCCTACGTGGCCCACTTGGCGTCCTTCCGCGACGACAACACGCTGCTGACCGTCGAGCCGAACAACGTGGAGCAACTGCACGCGATCTTCGAGCGGGCGGATCAGAACAAGGTCTTCATTGAGGCCATGTTCATGGAGCCCGTGATGGGCGAAGGTAATCCGGGCGCCGCGATCACGCCGGAGTTCTACGCGCTGGCGCGTGAGCTGACGCGGGCACATGGCACGATGCTGCTGGTTGACTCGATTCAAGCCGGCCTGCGTACGCAGGGCGTACTGTCTATCGTCGACTATCCGGGCTTCGAAGGCCTGGATGCTCCCGACATGGAGACTTACTCCAAGGCGCTGAATGCCGGTCAGTACCCGATGTCGGTTCTGGCCATGAACGAGTGGGCAGCAGCCACCTATCGCAAGGGCGTCTACGGCAACACCATGACCGCCAACCCGCGCGCGCTGGATGTCGGTACCACGGTACTGAAGTCCATCACGCCGGAGCTGCGCCAGAATATCGTCAAGCGCGGCGAGGAGTTCGTGGCGAAATTCAAGCAGCTGCAGGATGAGCTGGACGGCCGCATTACCCAGGTTCAGGGAACGGGCCTGTTGTTCTCGGTCGAGCTGGATTCCAGCCGGTATAAGGCGTATGGCAGTCATTCGACCGAAGAGTATCTGCGCATGCACGGCATCAACGTCATCCATGGCGGCGAGAACTCCTTGCGCTACACCCCGCCCTTCGGCATTACCTCGGCGGAAGTGGACATGATCGTCGAAGCCACGCGCGACGCGCTGCTGAACGGCCCGGTCAAGGAAGTCGATCAGGCCGCCTGAAGCGCGAAGCCCGTCAGGATCGGCCCGGACATCGGGCCGATCGATCCCTCTCAAGAACCCGCAAAACGCCCCAGACTCTCGGCCATCGCCAGCAGGCCAAGCCCGAGGCCTGCGATCAAGCTCAATAAGGCCAGCAATTCCCGACACCCGAGCAACAGCAGCTGGGCGTTGATACGCGTCTGCTGCCACCACAGGAATGCGCTGGAAGGGGTTGATTTCAGTACGGCTTGCGGCATGGCTGCTCTCCATCGATGTTTGCGATGAAGCCATCAGATCACGCCACTTTCTCAAAAGCTGAGAAGCCGCACAGGGCGGCTTCCAAAGCTATTGATTTCTCAATTCATTCCAGCGCTTGGGAAGATCTGCTCATGACTCTTCTGATGAGCCACCGGTGATCGTGCGCTGTCGTTCTTCAAAGGACGCGCCACGCAGATCCTTGCCCTCCACAAGAAAGACAATGTACTCGCCGATATTCTTGGCGTGGTCACCGATTCGCTCCAGGGAGCGCGCGATCCAGATGCAGTCCAGCACCCGGCGCGTGTTGCGCGGTTCCTCGACCAGAAAGGTGTAGTACTGGCGAAGCAGGTTCTCGTACTCCACGTCGACTTTCTTGTCTTCCTGGAATAGTTCAACGGCGACTTGAGGCTGGAGACGAACAAATCCATCGAGCGCGTCATGCAGCATGTTGCGCACCGTGTTGCCCATCGTTTCCAGCTCGTGATAGTTTCCGCGCGGCCGATCAATGTCGGCCAGGCTCACGGCCAAGCGGGCGATACTCTCTGCCTCATCACCGACGCGTTCAAGGTCGTTGACGGTTTTGATGATCGCCAGCACGAGACGCAGATCGCTTGCAGTTGGTTGTCGACGAGCCAGGATCATCGTGCTCTGTTCGTCAATCAGTTTCTGCATCTCATTGACTTCGCTGTCCGTGTCAATGACCTTCTGCGCCTTGGCCGTATCGCCATCAATCACCGCATCGATGGCATCGCGCACCATCTC
>JBCDLQ010000485.1:0-2650 GCA_039414335.1 Pseudomonadota bacterium
GCCATGAACCAGCGCTTGCGGCCCTGGCTCCAATTCTCGTTTTGCTCCCGAGTGTTGAGCCAGCCGGGCGAAGCCAGAAGCTCAAGCACCAGACCACAGTCTTTGGCAGCCTTGCGCAAGCGCTTGATGGCAATGAAGTCAACAGGATCGACTGCGATCACCGACTCGATGCCGTCATTCTTCAGGACGCTCAGCAGATTGACGAGGGCTGCCTTGTCGCGCTTGTAAGCATGGAGGCTGACCGAGTAACCAGCGTCGCTCAGGCGAGCACCGTAGTGCGCCATGCTGGCGCGATGCAGCCAGAGCTTCTGCTTGTGGAAGCGCATCGGATAGCTGGGGTCGCCGAAGAACAGCGGGTCTTCGAACAGCACAATCCGATCAGGGCTCTGGTCCAGACCCGGGTGCTGTTCGAACAGCTGATGCGGCCAGATGATGAGCGCGCGAGACATGGCGATCCTTGGGGGAAAGCGGCCTAGGATCGCAGGCGGGTCGTGCAGGCCGTGTGGATCAGACTGTCCTGAGGATCAACTCAGATCGTTGGGCCCAAAGGCATCGGGCAGGAGATCGGCCAAGGAATACTGCTTTAGGGTGACGCCTTCGTTGCTGAGTAGGTGGACTCGGGTCTGGTCGTCCCCGAATTCCTTCAATCGCTGACGGCAGTCGCCGCAGGGTGCGGTGGCTGTCCCGTCGGGCCCGAGGATGTGGACTGAGTGAATTTCCCGCTCGCCGGCGCTGATCATGGCCGAAATGGCGGAGGCCTCGGCGCAGACGCTCTTGTAGTGGGCGGTTTCGACGTTGCAGCCACCGTACCACCGGCCGCTGCTGGACTGAATCAGGGCGGCAACCCGAAAGTTCGAATAGGGCACGTAAGCGCGCTCGCGCAGCGCATGGAGTTGTTCCAGCTGTTCCTTCGGAATCGGCAGGAAGCTCAGGCCGTCGTCCATCGCGGGCAGGTCGAAGAACTGGGCCAGCGTTTGCCCGACGTCGGCAAAACTCTCCCGCTGCCCCATGGAGCCAGCTGGCAGGCCGGCGCCGCTGGCCAGAACCGGGATGAACTCGCGCGTGTGGTCTGTACCGGCAAAGGTCGGGTCGCAGCCGTGGTCGGCGACGAGAATGAGGAGATCGTCAGCGCCGAGCTGCGCGGTTAGTTCAGGCAGTCGCAGGTCGAAATCTTCCAGGGCTTGGGCATAACCTGCGACATCGCGGCGGTGGCCGAAGAGCATATCGAAATCCACAAAGTTCGAAAACACCAGGGTGCGATCACCCGCATCGTTCATGGCCGCCAGTGTGGCGTCGAAGAGTGCGTCGTTGCCGTGGGCTTTGTAAACCTTACTGATGCCGCGATGGGCGTAGACGTCGGCGATCTTGCCGACGGCCAGCACCTCGCCGCCGGCCTCGATCAGTTTGTCGAGGACGGTGGCGGCAGGTGGCTCGAGGCTGTAGTCGCGGCGATTGCCCGTGCGCTGAAAGCCGGTATTCGCGTCACCGACAAAGGGGCGCGCAATCACGCGTCCAATATTCAGTGGCATCAACAGCTCGCGCGCGATCTCGCAAAGCGCATACAAGCGGTCCAGGCCGAAGCTGTCTTCGTGCGCGGCGATCTGAAAGACCGAGTCGGCCGAGGTGTAGACGATGGGTTTGCCGCTGTCTACGTGTTCAGCGCCCAGGCGCTCGATGATCTCCGTGCCCGAAGCGTGGCAGTTGCCCAGGACGGCGGGAAGCTCGGCGCGTTTGATCAACTCATTGAGCAATGACTCGGGAAAGCTGTCGACCCTGTCGCGGAAATAACCGAAGTCCTGCAGCACAGGTACGCCGGCCAGCTCCCAGTGCCCGGAAGGCGTGTCCTTGCCGGTCGAGCGCTCGGCTGCAGGTGCCCAGGCGCCCGTGGGCGCTGGATCGAGCTGAACGCCAGCGGCGACTTCGCCCGTGGCTTCCTGATGGGCATGAAACAGTCCGAGGCGGGCGAGATTCGGGAGCTTCAGCGCGCCCCGGCGTCGATCGCTGTCCGCACGGCCCTCAGCGCAGACACGCGCGATGCTGCCCAGCGTGTCGGCACCCTGATCACCAAAGCGCGCAGCGTCGGGAGCGGCGCCGATGCCGAAGGAATCGAGGACAAGAACGAAGGCGCGAGGCATGGGTGGTTATCTAGAGCGCGTGGGTCAGCGGTGGAGGTAGCCGTTCATGATCCCCCAGTATGAAGGCGTCGCGCAATGCTGACGTGACGCTGTCCAGATCGTCTTGCGATCGGGCATGAACCCGCATCAGCGCTCGTTCGCCGTCGACGGCATCACCGATCAGGGCCAGATCGCTCAGGCCGACGCGCATATCGATCGGGTCGCTGGCCTGATGTCGGCCGCCGCCGAGTTCGATCACGGCCAGACCGAGCGCGCGGACATCAATCTGCTGAACGATGCCGGGCTGGGCCGGGAATAGGTCAGCGACGAGCGGTGCGGCTTGGAGGTGGTCCTCCGGGCGTTCGATCAGATCAGCTGGACCGCCCAGGGCACTGACCATCCGGCCAAAGCGCTCACTGACCTGGCCACGGGACCAGGCTGCATCCAGCTGATCAAAGGCCTGGTCAAGATCGGTCGCCAGCTTGCCCGTGACCAGCAGTTCGGCCGACAGGATGCGGCTGAGTTCGAACAGGCGC
>JBCDLQ010000486.1:0-2649 GCA_039414335.1 Pseudomonadota bacterium
CTGACGCCGGCTTCAGACTTCGGCGTTCAACTGCTTCGCCAGATAGGCGTCCAGATCGGGCCCTGCCGGGTTGGCCAGAACGTCGTCGATCCAGGCCTGCCGCTCGAAGCAGTGGATGGCCATCTCCCAGGTGCAGGCCATCAGGTCCGCTTCCGCTTCCGTGATGTCACCCGGCACATCAACCGGAGAAGAGAACAGGCGCTGTTTGAGAATTTCCTGATCGAACCACCAGTCCAGCAGCAGCCAGTTGCGGTGTTCACCGTGGTGCAGGATCAGGATCGCAACGCCATGATTGACCGAGTCGATGTCCGGCAGAAGATCGAGCAGCGGTCGAACGGACTGATTGAAGAAGGTCTCGAAGGGCGGCGCATCGTCGTTGCGCGTGATTCGATAGACCTTGATCCGCCAGCCCGTGAATTCCACAAGGCGTTGGAACTTGACGGTGCGGGTTTGGTAGGAAGCACGTCGTTTCATGGTCTGATCCTCTGACAGCTGGAGTGAGTATGCACTTCCTGGGCTCTGCCAATCTCTTTTCGGCACGGTGGGGTAGCAGAATTGGTATTCTCGGAGCCCAGTTCTTGGGGTAGTCCGCCATGAAGGCCATGCAAAACGGGAGCCGCCGGCAGCAGATCAGTCGTTGGACCGTTGCGCTGATGGTCGGCCTGTGGCTCTCTGCAGCAGCCCAGGCTCAGATCGACAGTGACCTGGCTCGCGCCGACGATTTGATTTCCCGAGATCCCGAAGCAGCCCTGGCCCTGGCGGAATCTCTGGCGACTCAAACCCCGGATCAAGCCGTCGAGCGTGCCGTCATCATGGCACGCAGTCAGCTCTTTCTTGGTCAGACTGAGGCGGCCTCAGCAGCACTCGCTACCGTCAGCAATCTTCTGACTGCGGTTGACCCTTCAGCGCATTCACGGTGGTTGCGTACAGAAGCGACGACGGCATTTACCTTGGGGCAATCGGACGCGTCCGTTGACGCGGCAGACCAGGCGCTCGCCTTGATCAACGAGCACGGGTCGCCCTCGGAGCAGGTCGAGGCCTTGTCTGTAGCGCTGCAGGTTCGTATGGGCATTGACGACTACACGGAGGCTCTGGGTCTCGCAGCACGACTGCAAGCCCTGCTCTCTGATTTCGAAATCAAGCCCATCATCCGCTTTGACGCCCACATGATGCTGGGCGTTTTGCATGCGGAGTTTCTGGACTTCGAGCGAGCCCGTGAAGCCCATGAGCAAGCGGCTGCCATCGCCGCCGAAGCCCAGCTGGGATTGGCTGAAGGCGATGCCCGCTACGCGCTGGTTCAGATTCTCAATGACCAGGAGGAGCTGGACGCCGTTCGCGCCGAGCTCGATCGCCTTGAGGCCTTGTATGGCGATGCCGATGACGCCTTCGGTCTCAGCATGGTGACCCTCGAGCGGTCGTATCTTGCCCTGGGTGAAGAGGACTGGGAAGCCGCCCGTGAACTGGCACAACAAGCTGCGCAAGCATTCGATTCGCTCAGCGTACCGACGCTCGCCACACTGGCTTATCCGATCCAGGCCAAGGCCCTGCTGGAATTGGGGCGTCCGGCTGAAGCCGAGCGGGTTCTGGAACAGATGCGGGCGACCTATCCCGATCTGCCGGATCTGCCGGTCAACGATGCGATGAACGCGCGAATCTATGCAGCGCAGGGCCGCTGGCAAGCCGCATTCGAGTCTGCTCAGGCTCAGTTGGAGCTGGAGCGAGAGGATGCCGAACGACGCTTGTCACAATCCTCCGAGCGGGCTCGCGCCAGGCTGGATTTTGAAACGGCCAGGCTGCAGCGCAGTGAGCTGGAGGCCGAGCTGAGGGTTCGTGAACTCCAGATCGAAGCGGCCCAGCGACAGGCCTTCTGGCAGCGTGCCACCCTGCTGCTGGCTTTCGGTGTCCTCGCCCTGGCCGGGCTGGTGTTGTATCGCCTCCGCCGTCACGGCAAACAGCTCTCAGAGCTGGCCTTGCGAGACGCACTGACCAACCTGCCCAACCGTCGGGCCTTCTTCCACCGCAGCGCGCGCTTGCTCCATGAAGCCCAGCTGACCGATCAACCTATCAGCGTGATGATGATCGACCTTGATCACTTCAAGGAGATCAATGACGAGCACGGTCATGGAGTGGGTGATCAGGTGCTGGCCGATTTCGCCGCCCTGCTGCGCCGCGTCGCGCGCGGTTCGGACGTGCCGGCTCGAATCGGTGGCGAGGAGTTTGCCCTGCTTCTGCCGGGCACCGATCGTCAGGGTGCCTTGCTGCTGGCTGAACGACTCCTGATAGCGCTGGCTGAGGCCAAGCGGGTCGTCGATCTGCCGCTGAAGCCGTTGACGGCCAGCATTGGTGTCGCCAGTCGAAAGGAAGAAGAGGATATCGAGTCGCTGATGAAGCAAGCCGACAGCGCGCTTTATCAGGCCAAGCGAGAGGGTCGTGCCCGCGCCATCGCTGCTGAAGGCAGAAGTGAGTCCTGAGTTCGAGACGGGCGCCTTGATGCGCTGAGTCCACAATAGGGCCATGAAAGCGCACGGCACCAAACCCCAGCGTCGGTGCCATCCTGGTGCGACCGGAGGAAAACACGTCGTCACGTATTGTCGGCTACGGCGTCACGGCGCCTGGTGGCCGACCGCATGCGGAGCCACAGGCCCTCAC
>JBCDLQ010000487.1:0-2644 GCA_039414335.1 Pseudomonadota bacterium
ATTCTGCTGGCCGAGGATGAGAGCGAGGTGGCGGGCGTGGTCGCGCATGAGATCGCCCACGTCACCCAAGACCATCTGGCGCGTCGAGTAGAGGCGTCACAGGAACTGTCCTGGCCAGCCATGCTGGCCACCGTGGGCCTGGCAATCGCGGCCAGCGCGGCCGGCAGCCCTGACGCCGGACAAGCTGTTCTGCTCAGCGGCCTCGGCCTGACCCAGCAGCTGCAGATCAACCATACGCGCCAGACCGAAGCCGAAGCCGACCGGATCGGCATTAATCTGCTGGGCGAGGCCGGTTTCGATACGGAAGGCATGACGCGCTTCTTCGAGCGCATGAACATTCGTTCTCGAGCGATGGGTCAGGGCCCGCCGGAGTACCTGCGCAGCCACCCCCTGAGCATCAACCGCGCTGCCGAAGCACGCAGTCGTGCGGCAGCCGTGGCCAACCCCCGCACGCGCATGCCACCATCGGAAGAGTTCCACTTCGTACAGTCGCGTCTGCGCGTGCTGATGAGTGCTCGCCTGGACCATACGGTGCAGTGGTTCCAGGCGCGTCTGGACAACGGCAGTCGGCCGGCGTACGCGATGCGCTATGGCCTGGCTCTGGCGCTGTCGCGCGAGGGTCGGATGGCTGAAGCCTGGGAACATCTTGATGTGCTGCTGCGGGAGACCCCGGATCGACAGCTGACGCGACTGCTCCAGGCGGAAGTCCTGCTGGCCCAGGGGCGCATCGACGAGTCACTGGATGTGCTCGAATCGCTCTACAACCAGTTCCCCGGCAGCCGCAAGGTCACCAGCCAGTACGCACAGACTCTGATGCACGGGGATTCCGTAGCGCTTGCCGCCCAGGCCAGCGCCATCCTGCGGCCTTACCTGCGGGTCTATCCGAACGACCTCCGAATGACCCAGCTGTATGCCCAGGCCGCAGACCGTTCCGGCGACTTGATCCGTGCGGCCGAGGCAGTAGCCGACAGCTACTACCTCCGCGGCGGCGTCAAGGAAGCCATCGAACAGTTGGAGAGGGTTCATGATCGCGATGATCTGGACTACTACCAGCGAGCTCGAATCAGCGCCCGCCTCAGCGAATTGAGATCAGAACAACTGCGCATTGCGCTCAACCGGTAGCGCTCGCCGCAGCGCCCGAGCGGTCCCGCTTCGGGCAAGTTCAGCGACTCTTCGCCGCGTCCGCGCGTGTGACCGCCAGGGTGCCGGAGCGCCCTGCATTCTTGTAGAGTAGCTGGATGAGCGCAACTCAGACTCCTCAAGCCGTTCCGGATACGCCGGTCAGCAGCGTGCCCGTGATCGAAGTTCATCAGCAGTCCAGCCCGCTGACGGAGTGGCGTGAACGTTCATTGAAGGCGCCAGAACTGCTGCTCAATCGCGAACTCAGTCTGCTCGCCTTTACCCGGCGCGTGCTCGAGCTGGCCCGTGACGACACGGTGCCGCTGCTGGAGCGACTGCGTTTCCTGTGCATTTCCTGCACCAATCTGGACGAATTCTTCGAGGTTCGCGTGGCTTCCGTACGCCAGCGCCTGCAGCACGGGCTCAATCTGCCGGGGCCGGATGGACTGACGCCAACCGCAACGCTGGAAGCCATCCGGGAAGCCGTACTGGAGCTGGTCAGCGAGCAATATCGCGTGCTCAATCAGGAACTGACACCGTCGCTGGCCCGGGAGGGCATTCATATCCTTCGACGGTCGGAATGGGACAAGCAGCAGAAGGCCTGGCTACATCAGCATTTCCAGCAGGAAATCATGCCGGTCCTCAGCCCCCTGGGGCTGGACCCTTCTCATCCATTTCCCCGAATCCTGAACAAGAGCCTGAATTTCGCCGTCGCACTGAAAGGCCGCGACGCTTTTGGTCGCGATAGCGGCATGGCGCTGGTTCGAGCGCCCCGCTCACTGCCCCGGGTCATTCGGGTGCCAAACAGCTACTCACGTGGGCCCAGCGACTTCGTATTCCTGTCTTCGATCCTCCATGCCTTCATTGACGAGTTGTTCCCCGGCATGAAGGCCAAGGGCTGCTACCAGTTCCGGGTCACACGCAACAGCGAGCTGTTGGTCGACGAAGAGGAGATCGAAGATCTGGCGCATGCGCTGGAGGGCGAGCTGATGGAGCGCGGATTTGCCGAGGCCATGCGCCTGGAAGTCGCCGACAACTGCCCCGAGGACATTGCCCGCTACCTGGCCAGCAAGTTTGGCATCGCCGAAGTCGACATCTATCGCTGCGATGGCCCGGTCAACCTCAACCGCATGAGCGCAATCTGCGACCTGGTCGATCGTCCCGAGCTCAAGTATTCAGCCTTCTACCCACACACGCCCAAGGCCCTGCTCCCGACCAACAATCTCTTCGCATCAATTCGCCAACGCGACTGGCTGCTGCACCATCCCTACGACAGCTTCCAGCCGGTCCTTGACCTGATGCGCCAGGCCGCCAGCGATCCCTCAGTACTGGCCATCAAGCAGACCCTCTATCGAACGGGTGTGGATTCAGAGTTGGTTGGACTGCTCATCGACGCCGCACGCGCCGGCAAGGACGTGACCGTCATCGTTGAACTGCGCGCCCGCTTTGACGAGGAAGCCAACATCACGCTCGCGACTCGCCTCCAGGAGGCGGGAGTGCAGGTGGTCTACGGCATCGTGGGCCA
>JBCDLQ010000488.1:0-2630 GCA_039414335.1 Pseudomonadota bacterium
AGGTAAGCCTGGTCTCGTCTGGGTACCCAGCCTTCCAGCTTTTGGGCGCTTCGCGCGGCGTTCAGGCCGGCGATCAGGCCCTGGGCTGCCGCCTCTTCATAGCCGGTCGTGCCGTTGATCTGGCCCGCCAGATAGAGACCGGGCAGGTGGCGAGACTCCAGCGTTGGATGGAGATCGCGCGGGTCGAAGAAGTCGTATTCGATGGCATAACCCGGCCGCGTGATGTGGGCCTTTTCCATGCCCGGAATCGAGTGGACGAAATCCAGCTGCAATTCAAAGGGCAGGCTCGTCGAGATGCCGTTCGGATACCACTCGGTACAGTCCAGTCCTTCGGGTTCAAGAAAGATCTGGTGAGAGTCCTTGTCGGCGAAGCGCACGACCTTGTCCTCGATCGACGGGCAGTAGCGCGGGCCAGAACCCTCGATCGCGCCGGTGTACATGGGCGACTGATCCAGGCCGGAGCGGATGATCTCGTGGGTTCGTTCATGAGTGCGCGTGATGTAGCAGGGCACCTGGGCCGGGTGATCAGCACGGCTGCCCAGTTGGGAAAAGATCGGTCTCGGTTCGTCGCCCGGTTGGGCCTGTAGTTGATCAAAGTCCAGCGTGCGGCCATCGATGCGCGGTGGCGTGCCGGTCTTGAGACGGCCGACGGTCAGCGGCAGTTCACGCAGGCGCTCGGCGAGCGCATTGGCTGGCGCATCACCGGCGCGACCGCCGGCCTGGTTCTGACGGCCGATGTGGATTCGACCACCAAGAAATGTTCCGGTCGTCAGGACGACGCGCTCGGCCCGGAGGTCCAGCCCCATGGCAGTCCGAACGCCACGAACCTCACCGTTTTCGACGATCAGATCGGTGACGGGCTGCTGGAACAAGGTCAGGCCGGCCTGGTGCTCGACGGCGCTTCGAATCGCCTGGCGATAGAGTGCGCGATCGCACTGGGCCCGGGTGGCACGCACCGCTGGCCCCTTGCGCGCGTTCAGGGTGCGCCATTGGATTCCTGCCGCATCGGCCGCCTGCGCCATGACGCCGCCCAAGGCGTCGATTTCTCGAACGAGATGACCCTTGCCGATACCGCCGATGGCCGGGTTGCAGCTCATCTGTCCAATCGTCTCGATCGCATGGGTCACCAACACCGTGCGCGCGCCGGCGCGCGCTGATGCCAGCGCAGCTTCCGTGCCGGCATGGCCACCGCCAATGATGATTACTTGATATGACGTGGAACTCGCCATCGAAAACTCCGGCTACTCACCGTCAGGGCATAAAGAGCCGCATAGTGTACCCAAGTTGTCCGCTTTCAATCAAAAGCGCCGGTCGATCAGGGGCTTGGCGCGAGTCCAGCCCCGATTCAACGTGATCAGTTCTGCGGTGGGCGCTCGCGAATCCGCTCGGGCATTCGCGCCGATCGCGAACGGGAAGCCGGGCTGGGCCTGGAACTGCTGGGAGCGCGGCGGCTGACGGGCGCTCGAGACGGTTGTCGGGTTACAGGACGCTGGCGCTGAACGCCGCCACCACCATCACTGCGAGCGCGGCGTTGCTGTTCGAATCGCTCCAGTCGATCCTCTCGATGGCGATTGGTCGTTCGCCACTCACCGGAGTCAAAGGCGACGCGGCGGCTCCTGTAGTCGATCGAATCGGGATAGTGGCGATCGTAGCGGCGGTAGTGCCAGGGTCGATGGTGTCGATAGGACCAGGGGCCCCAGTAATGCCAGGGTCCACCGACGAAGAACCGATGGTGGGAATAGGGGTAGTTCCAGTACCAGGCCGAATAGGGAAACAGCCAAGGATCCCACGGGTGGACGATGACCGAATAGGGTGCGTAGAAGTGGCTGAAGTAGAAATGATCCAGAGACCAGTAGGGATACCAGGCTGATGAGCCTCGGAAGTGGGGTGCCCGCTGGTAGTTGTCTAAGCCGTAGGTGCCGTAGACGCCGTCGTCGCCATAGCGCGGGGTTGGATAGGTCGCGCATCCAGTCAGGAAGGCGAAAAGCAGCAGACTGGCAAACGTGGTTCTCAGGATTTGCATGATTCGTTCCCAATAGCAACGCATCGATGGACCATCATATCGCAGGAACATTAAGCCAGGCTGAACGAGCTTGCCATGACCTTTGGCATTGGTGATGATGGTGGTCTGGGGTCACGCTGTGAACAATCCTTCAGCAATGACTTTGTAGGGGAATGGTCCATGAAAGACGAAACGCGCGCCAATCTGAGTGATTCAGCAACCTGGATGCGGTTGCCCGTAATGGTGTTGTTCTTTGTCCTGTTACAGGTGGCAACACCGCTGCTGATTGTCGTCAGTCTGGTCGGCTGGATCATTCGGCTGATATCTGGTGAACAGCCTCAGGGTGTGATCGATTTTGGTCGGATGATCGCCGAATGGTTTTCACGCACGGCCGATTATCTTTGCGGCGGTGCCCAGCGGCGTCCCTTTCCCTTCGAAGACCACGATTGCCCCAGCGACCGCGCGGCGACGCAGCCTGCTTCCGCCTCGGCGACCGAGTCTACGGAAGCCTCGGCTTCGGCTGAATCCGCTGCGCCCGTAGCCCCCGCCGCTCGATCAGCGGCCGCGGTCAAGACCGCCGGGAAGAAAACGGCGAAGAAAAAGGCTGCGAAGAAGAAGTCCAGCAAGA
>JBCDLQ010000489.1:0-2595 GCA_039414335.1 Pseudomonadota bacterium
CCCAGGCGTCCAAGCACAGGATTCTGCGACTTACGACTACGACGCGCACCTCGACGCCCTCCAGCTGATCGAGACGGCCAATTTCCTGCCGTCTGGTGTCGCCCATCCTCCCGTTCTCGCCAGATCACTGCGCGGACTGACGGATGCGAACAACCAGTATTTAGCCCCACCGGCTGACCTGGTCGAAGTACCCCGAATGGTGACGACCCGTCTCCCGGATGACGCGGCGATCTTCGGTGATTTCCGAGAAATGGTGATCGGCGTCCGGTCTCAGTTCAGTCTGATGATCAGTCAGCACGCCAGGATGGAACGCGACACGATCCTGATCGCTGCTAGATGGCGCGGCGACATCGGAATCGCGCGGCCCAAGGCTTTGGTCAACATCACGGTAACAGGGTGACAACAATGAACACGATTACTGAATCAAGCGTGATCTCACGCGTCAATGCTGGCCTGAGCGCGGGGCAGGGCACCACAGAGTCAAGCGGCGTGTCGATGGTCGGGTTTCACTCGGTCACCTTCCTGGCCAACCTGGCTGCCGTGGTAGCCGGAGGCACAGCGACTCTGTCAGTACAGGGCCGCAATGAAGACTCCGAGAGCTGGAGCGATCTCGATGGCAACGTCAGTCGGACTGAGGCCGGAGTGATCGCCCTGGAGGTCACGGTGCCAACGTTCGCACAATTTCGAGCCAAGCTGGTCAGGTCGGACCAAAACGTCACGACCGGCGATGTGTTGGCCATTCGGTCGAAGTCTCTGGGAGTACCGGTGGTGGATCCAAGCCAGAGTGTGGCGGTCCTGGTGAGTCCGGAGGCTGCAGCATGATCCTCGACCTATTCAAAGGCGTCACAGCGGGGCTAGAGAGCCCTGCTGAGACCTTGGAAGAGATCAGCCCGAACGACGCGTCGGACCTGGCTCACGTCACCAGAGCGCTCTATATCGGCACTGGTGGCAATCTCAGGGTCACTGCGAAGGGTGGTGCGACGGTCACGATCCCCAATCTGCCCAGCGGTTCGGTGTTGCCCATTCGGGTCTCACGGGTCCACGAGACTGCCACCACGGCCAGTGGTCTGATCGGGCTTAGTTGATCAAGGTGATGGGAAGGATTGCCGGAGGAGCTTCCTAGATGGTGGTTAATCTCCTTCCACCGTTCTCGGCTTCGGCATAGCGGGTACGCCATCCCGCTTGGTGACTGGCAGTCACCGCCCGGCTGCCCTGGTATTGGTTTCGATCAGGGCAGCCCATTTTTATCGATAGGAGCGATGGGGGGCATGTGAACCTTGGAGCGTTTGCCCAGAAATACGACTCGCTAGCTTCGCTGAGAGTAATCCGTACAAAAAAGTTTGAATTAAGAGAAATGGGCACCCGAGGACCAAAAAGCAGCGCTGAAGTATCCGTCTTGCCGGCCGCAAGGTCTGTGGGTGGTCGTCCAGTACCGCCAGAGTCTCTCACAGGCGCACAGGGGGCAGTCTGGAACGACGTTGTAAGAGCTTTACCTGCTGACTGGTTCGGGAGCGAGTCTCATGCTCTCCTAGAGCAGTTCTGCCGTCACGTGGTGACCTCCAGACGGATTGCCGAGCTTATCGAGCAGACCATGGAGCAGGAAGATGTCGACCTGGCCGACTATGACCGGCTGCTGAAGATGCAAGAGCGGGAAGCCCGGATGATGGCGTCTCTAGCGACTCGACTCCGCATCACAAAGCAGGCCCGAGTTGCTCAGGACGGAACAGGCGACGCATCGACAACCCGACCCAAGATCCAATTCAAGAAAAGGCCTAAGAATGACTGACACTGCGACGAAGCTGGCAGAGCTATTCGAATCGGACCGCGGCGCCGAAGACTTCCAGGAACGTTTCCCGAGCTATGGATTCGTACACGCTGACATCGGCTGTAAGCCTTGGCATGAGCCTGCTGAGGCGGTCTGGCAGGCTCAGGGAGACACTAGGGGGAGTGCAGACCCTAAGCGCTGGCAGGAGCCGTGGGAAACCTTGCAGTCCCTCCACGCGGATTTTCTGGCGGCTCAGGCCTGATCAGAGTGTCGCATCCTGTTAACTTGTCGGTCACGAAAACTGCGACCCCAGTGGCAGTCAGGGCGGTATCGTAAAACTCTGAGAGGCCTCCAGATACGCGCCGAAAGCGTTTTTCCTGCGAGGGGAATGCAGAATTCCGAAAGTTGTTTATTGCCTTTTCTCCGAAACTCGATATGCGTTGAACATTACCGCTACTCCTATGAGTGCAATCAGCAATGAGTAATGAGAGATAAAAAGTAATAGAGCACAAACCGTTAATACTGCTGTGAGAACGAAGTATCCGTTCTTGCCTAGATTATCTGGCCCTGCCGAGTTATCAAGCACAGCAGTCTGTGCAAAGATCAGTCCTGTTACAGCGAACGCGAGTGAGCACCACGCTAACCAACCAGCTAGCCCCGAGGAGACTATCGTCAGAATTAATGCAAAGCAGGTTCCTATCAATGCGACAAGTTGTTGGAAATCATTCATTCGATTAATCGTTTTTGGACGGTGTCACTGATTCCGATGTCGTCGTTCTAAACGCGAAATTAGCATCGATTAGAATTAAACAATGACAGATAAAAAAAAG
>JBCDLQ010000490.1:0-2594 GCA_039414335.1 Pseudomonadota bacterium
CCAGGTGGCCCCAGATGGGAAAGTGGTGCTGATTTCATTTCCGTTCTCATCGTAGGCCCTGGTGGTTACTCCACCGTCGCCATCCGTGTACACAAGCTCACGACCGGCCTCGTCATAGGTCCACTGCTGTTCGATGAACTCACTGCCATTGAACCAGTCTCGCCGGACGCTCAGCAGACCCTGCTCATCAAAGAACAGGTCACTGCGGAAGCCTCGGGGATCGAAGATCGTCTCGACCCGGTTCTCGACATCAAAGTCGAGCAGGCTGCAGCCCGCGAGCGTCACGATGTTCGCATTGGCTTCGCAGTGGGCAATCATTCGCCCTTCTTCATCGAAGACGTGCCTCGCGATGGGGTTGCCCAACTGGTCGAAGAGATCTGTCACGTGGTGCGGATGATCAGGGTCGCCGTAGACAAAGGTCGATTCATTACCTGCAGCATCGGTCGCTCCGACAAGATTGCCGACCCCGTCATAGCGATAAAGCAAGCGCGTCGGTGCTCTTCCCGCTCCGCTCTCTGGCAAAACGATTTCGACGATTCGCCCCTCGCTGTCGCGAAGGTAGTCCACGGATACACCCCAGGAACTCCGCAAACCACTGGACGTCACTTCGAGCGTTCCACCGAGCACGTCCCGAATTTCAATCAGTCCGTCGAACTCGTCAATGAGATAAACCAGACCTTCTTCCGTCTCCAGCTCATAGCGCGAGGGGTTGTAGGGAATCACATAGTTGGCAAAGCCTGTTCCGAGCTGGAAGACCGTGTCCGGCCACCCAACAGCCCGAAGCTGATCGGTGACGCCGGGATCGGGCTCATACTCAACATCGAATTGGAAAACGGACGGGAAAGAGCGGGCCTTTGGCGCAAACTGGAAGGCAACGCGTTCACCGTTCGGCTTGGTGACGGTCACACGCGTGGCCGTCGAGAAGGCTTCGCCACCCAGCTGACCCAAGCCCCCGGAATCAGGACCAAGATCCGCTGCGGTGTCTTCCACGCTGGCCGACAGCAGCAACCGCCATCCAGGCCCGAAATCGCCCGTATCCGATCCACCATCAACGGCCTCGAGGCTGTCATAGGAGCGCCCGATCGAAATGGGCAGCCCGGCAACGGGAAGGACCGCGTCGACGCTTGCGAATTGAATGCGGCCCGGCTTGTTGCCCGTGCCAGAAGCCATGATGAATCGAATGCCACCGGTCTGGGCGCCATCGCTGGCCTCTACAACGATCTCATAGTCTCCGGACTGGAGACTGGTCGGGTTGAATACTGCAACTTCCCCTGAGAGCACGGGGCCAGTACCCGTAGCCAGCACGGTCGCGACATCCGAACTCAGGGCCCGCTGGGTGACTTCCCAGGTCAGGATGTCCGGCGTGTTGTCGTCGATGGTCACAACGATAGGTTCCGGCTGGTTGTAGGCCGTGCCGGTCAGGTCGTTGTTCAGGGTGACCACAGGCGCCTGCTCATCATTGCAATCGATGACTGTCAGAGTCTGATTGACCTGGCCAGTCTGGCCGCTAGGATCGGTCGCCGTTGCCAGCAGGGGAATCAAGCCGGCAGCTGGCGGCGTCCAGAGCGTGCAACGCGATGAATCCAGGCTGAAGCTCTCACCGTCAATGGCGAGGCTCACGTCGGTCAGACCCACGTTGTCTGTTGCTGCAACGCAGACTGCGGACACCTCTGCCTCGCAGGCCGGATTCGGCGCCAGGCTGGCCGCCACCTCTGGAGACTCCGTATCCGGTACGAGCGTCAGACTGAAGCCCAGCTCCTGCCGGCCGCCCCAATCGTCGGTAACTTCCAGAACAACCGGGTAAACGCCCGGCATTTCGCCAATCGTTGTCCAATGCAACCAGCCCAGCGTGGGGTGCAAGGTCATGGACCGTGGCCCCTGCAAAAGCCTGAAGCGAACCGCGTCACCATCGCCATCGTTGACCAGGAATCGCGTGCTGTAGAACTCACCGACAATCGCGCTGGTCGGGGGCACGGTAGTGATCACGGGATCAACGTTCGCCGCCCTCAGCTGGATCGTGAAGGTCTGCGAGGCCTGGCCACCCTGGGGATCCTGAGCCTGTAGTGTCACCACAGATGAGGCAGGATCGCCGGCCTGCGGCAGCCAGTCGACCTGGCCCGTGACGGGATCGATGGTCATTTCCGCCGGCGCAGTCAGCAGGCTGTAGCTGAGCGCCTCAAACTCCGGATCGATGGCCGCAGCCGCATAGCTATAGGGCGAGCCAATGCGCGCATTCAGCGTCGGGCTGCTCGTGAGATAGGGAGGCTGGTTGGGCAGCTCTGGCAACACCTGCAGATCAAAGCGCTGTCTTGCTTCCTCGCCGTTGCTGTCCACGGCCAGCAATTCAATTGCCTGCGAACCGATATCGGCTGTCGTCGGCACCCAGACCAGCGCGTTGAACAAGGGATCGAGGACCATGGTGGCAGGCGCCTGAAACAGGCTGACGACGGGCGGTGTCGGCAGTGAGCTATTGACTCGAAATACATATCGGTACTGGACACCCGGCGTTGCAAAGGTCACTGGCACGCTGCTGAATGCCGGGCCGGGCTCCGTCGCTGCAGGTATGCCGACATACAGGGTCCAGGCCTGCGTCG
>JBCDLQ010000491.1:0-2592 GCA_039414335.1 Pseudomonadota bacterium
GGGGCATCCGCAGCAGGGTCATCCCCGGGGCACGCATGTTCAGGATCGTCGCAATGATGTTGATTGCACCCATGATGGACGAGAGGCCCATCAGGTGAATCGCAAAGATCACGAAGGCCAGGCTGTTGCCGCCCTGTAGAGACAAGGGCGGATAAAGGGTCCAGCCTGACGCCGGCGCACCACTGGGCATGAACAGCGTCGATAGGAGCAAAGCGAAGGCGAACGGCATGATCCAGAAGGACCAGTTGTTCATGCGCGGCAGCGCCATGTCCGGCGCGCCGATCATCAGTGGCACCATCCAGTTGGCCAGGCCGACAAAGGCGGGCATGACCGCGCCAAAGATCATCACCAGCGCGTGCATCGTGGTCATCTGGTTGAAGAATTCCGGATTGACCAGCTGCAGACCCGGAGCGAACAGCTCAGCTCGAATGACCAGCGCCATGGCGCCGCCCACGAGGAACATGATCAGAGAGAACACCAGGTAGAGCGTTCCGATCTCCTTGTGGTTGGTCGAGAACACCCAGCGGGCCAGTCCCGTGCGATGCGGTCCGTGGTGGTCGTGATCGTGACCCTGATGGGCGTGTTCAGCAGAAGTGTCGTGACTCATAACCTAAATTTCCTCGAAATTGTTGTGCTTTCGGCCCTTTCAAATCAGCCTTGATCCAGCCTTGCGATCGTTGACGGCTGAACGATTTCCCCTTCACCCTCACGCCATGCGTTGCGCGTGTAGGTCAGGGCCGCCGCGATGTCCTGCGGCTCGAGTCGTCCCCGGAATCCGGTCATGGCAGTCCCGTCGCGACCGTCCAGAACCACTTGCATGTGATCTTCCAGCGCACCCGTAGGCTCGCCGTCGAGTGCGAGCGCAGGGAAGGCCGGTGCCAGTCCACCGCCATTCGCCTGATGGCAGGCCGCGCACTGCGCCTGGTAGACGTTCGCACCGTGATCCATGAGCTCATCTCGCGTCCACAGACGCGCAGATTCGTGGGCCGCGCTGGCCAAGCTTTCCTGCTGACCGGCGATCCAGGCCTGGTAGTCTTCGGGTGACCGAACGTCGACGACAATCGGCATGAAGCCGTGATCTTTCCCGCACAGCTCGGCGCACTGGCCGCGGTAGATGCCTTCGTCTTCGATGTAGGTCCAGGCCTCATTCACCATGCCCGGAATGGCATCGCGCTTCCAACCCAGCTCCGGCACCCACCAGGAGTGGATGACGTCGTCAGCGGTCAAAAGGAAACGAATCTTGGTGCGTGCCGGCAGGACCAGGTAGTTGTCGACGTTCAGAAGATAGTTGTCGACAGAGGTCGGGTCTTCGCCCGAGCCGAGCTGGCGAACGCGGTTGCTGTCGCGGTCCAGCGCGGAATAGAACGTCACGCCATCTTCAATGTAATCGTATTTCCACAGCCACTGGTAACCGGTGACCTTCACGTTCAGCTCGGCGCCGCCCGTGTCTTCCATATCGATCAGCACCTGCGTGGCTGGGATCGCCATGCCGACGAGAATCAAGATAGGGATAGCGGTCCAGAGAATCTCGGCCTTGGTCGAGTGCGAGAACTTGGCCGGCTTGTAGCCTTTGGATTTCCGGTGCAGAACGATAGATGTGAACATCGCGGTAAAGACCAGTACACCGATGATGGTGACGATCCCGAGGATGACATTGTGCAACTCGTAAACGCTCTTGCTGTAGACAGTTGCGCCTTCTGGCATGTTGTCGCCGACCGCAAACAATCCCCAGGTCACGACCACGATTACGGCCATTACCGCCAGGGCGACGATCAGTTCGTTGGTTCTCTTCATCCTCAACTCACCTGTGCTGGTTTTATTTCGACCAGGCCGTCAATGGCCCAATCCGTGTTTTCAATTGTTGTGCTACTTCCAAGCGCTCATCGATGGGCAGAAAAGCGCCGACTTCCTCTCGCTTACCTTGGCAGGTCAGGAACACTCGCCGCTCTCCCAGCTTGCCGTTCTCGACCCGAACGCGCACCCAGGCCAGAGGCCATTCGCGCAAGCTGCTTCCCCCTTGAACGAACCGTTCGACTCGAATCACATCAGGACCAATCGAGATGGACTCCCGAGCCCAATGACCGCGCCATGCGAGTCGCAGACACAGGCCCACCAAAAGGAGGTGGAAGAGGGCCACGGCCATGACCGGCCAGAGGCCGACAATCAGCGGACCGATGGCCACCAGAAGGGTGACCGTGCTCAGTCCGAGGAAAACCGCAAACAGCCGGTCAAGAGAAATCGAAAGGTTTGATTTCAGCTCGACAATCTCGAAGTCAGGGTGTTCCGGATTGCGATCGACGTCAATCATTCAGTGTCGAATAGGGCGAGGCGAGAAGCATCTCTTGAAGCAGTGCGTAGTGTAGCCGATACCTCGTCCCCACGCCAAAGAAAAAACCTTCACTTTCGTCAACGAATTCCGCTGTTTCGGACCCTTTTCACGTGTCCGTAGGAGTCATGCTGCTGTACACTGCCGGGTGCCCAAGAACTGACTCGAGAGACCCGCATGTCCGATTCTCCAACGCGCTTCGTCCTGGCCAACGTCGAGCCGGCCGATGCACTGACCGCCGAGCTGGATTCGAACTGGTACGCCGA
>JBCDLQ010000492.1:0-2592 GCA_039414335.1 Pseudomonadota bacterium
ATGAATTCTTCGTCCGTGAGAAATCCGGTCAGCACGTAGAACAAAGAGGCAGCGAAGCAAAACCCGATCGGTCCACCAAGCTGTGGAACCATCGCATAAAGCCCTTCCCGTCCCTCGGGTGCGGCGTTTTGCAGCTGCAGCGTAATGCCATCCCATGACATCCCCAGCCCCAGTCCCTGAGCGATTCTGAAGACAATCAACAGGACCGGCGCCATCCAGCCCGAGGAGTCGTAGCCGGGCAATAATCCAATGGCAACTGTCGCGCTTCCGAAAATCATCGTCGCCAGCGTGATTTTCGCCGGCCTACCCACGGTTCGATCGAAGTAGCGGGCCGCGAAATTCGCCAACGGCCGAACCACGAAAGCCAGCGCGAAGATCAAGAATGACAAGAGCATTCCTGTCACTTCGTCAAAATTGGGGAAAAACAATCGTGGAAAGACCAAAGCGGAGGCAATGGCATAGACAAAGAAGCCGAAGTAGTCGGTTACGCGAGCCATAACCACGGTGGTTGTGACTTCGTCGATTGAGGCTTTTTCACGTGCCGGAACAGCAGTCTCGTCAGTCAATTCGCTCTTCATCCTGGAGTCTCGGTTGGCGCTATTTCCGGGCGACAACTCATCGCCTGAAACAGATCAAATGTTATCGGATTTTCACCGCCAGCAGCACCTTTTCTGAGATAATAGAGCATCGTGAAAGGACTCGATGTAGGGGATGGTTCCTCTGGGGTGAACAGCGCGAAGACATGGCCTGTTCCCTACCAGCCCTCATGTCAATCAAATGGAAGGTCGCGTGAAGTCCAGACCTCTGAAAGTCGTTCTTAAATTCGCCCTGGCGTTCGTGCTCATCGGTCTGCTTGCCGGCTGTGAGCTCGTCCTGCTGAACCCTGCTGGCGACGTCGCTGCTCAGAAAGGCGATCTCATCATTTACGCCACCGTACTGATGTTGATCATCATCCTGCCAGTGATGGCGATGACCGTCTTCTTTGCCCTGCACTACCGTTCTTCCAATTCATCGGCACGCTACGAACCGGACTGGGATCATTCGATCAGCCTCGAGGTTGTGATTTGGGCCGTTCCATTGGCGATTGTCATCTGCCTGGCTGGCCTGACCTGGGTCGCAACACATCGCCTTGATCCCTACACTGATCTACGCCGAGTCTCGGCAGATGTACCCATCGATCCCTCCGTCGAGCCCCTGACCATTCAAGTGGTCTCAATGGACTGGAAGTGGGTCTTTCTCTACCCCGAGCTGGGAATCGCAACGGTCAACGAGGTCGCTTCGGTTGTGAATCGACCGGTCGAGTTCAAGCTCACTTCCCAATCCGTAATGACGGCCTTCTACGTCCCGGACTTCGCCGGAATGATCTACACCATGGCAGCCATGGAGACAGAACTGAACGGCGTACTCAACGAACCGGGCAGCTTCCGTGGGTTTGCTTCCCATTACAACGGCCCGGGATTTTCCTATATGGACTTCCAGATGCACGCCTTCGAGCAGGCCGACTTCGACCGTTGGGTCAATCAGGTTCGTCAATCCGAAGCTCGACTGGATCGTGACAGCTACACCGACCTGATGGAGCGCAGCATCAATCACCCCGTGACCTACTACGGATCGCTGGATAGCGACCTCTGGCAACGCATCCTGAGCCTGTGCGTCAAAGCGGATGCGGTCTGTGTCGAAGATCTGGGCGGCCACGGCATGTTGCATGCGGGCCATGGCGGCCACGGCCAACAGCCAGGTCAGGACCATCCGGACTTGCATCATCATGAGGACTCGACCGAGCAATCGGCACTTGTTGAAGTGCACGATCGCACGTCACAAGTTCATTCAAATCACGCCTCGCACGAATCACATCAGCCATGAACGTACCCTCCGAGACTCGAGGAACGCAGGGCGCTGAAGTTGCGCACTGGTTCTGGGGAAAGCTAACCGCCGACATCTTTCCTTTCTACGATCCCCTGATATTGATGACCTTCATCGGCACCTTGATCGTCGGGGCCATCTTGGTCGGGCTGCTCACCTACTTCAGACTCTGGGGCTATCTCTGGAAAGAGTGGTTCACGTCGATCGATCACAAGAAGATTGGCATCATGTACATGGTGCTCGGTACGATCATGCTGATCCGAGGCTTCTCTGACGCGATTCTGATGCGTGGACACCAGGCGCTGGCGTCTGCGGGGCATGTCGGCTACCTGCCGTCCTATCACTACGATCAAATCTTCACCGCACACGGTGTGATCATGATCTTCTTCGTCGCGATGCCTTACATCACAGGGTTCATGAACTACATCATGCCCCTGCAGATCGGCGCCCGCGACGTCGCCTTTCCGTTCCTCAACAACTTCAGCTTCTGGCTGACGGTCTCCGGTACGGTCATCATCATGCTGTCCCTGTTTGTCGGCGAGTTTGCCGCCACGGGATGGCTGGCATTTCCGCCCCTGTCAGGCTTGACCTTCAGCCCCGGCGTCGGTGTGGATTACTACCTCTGGGCACTGAATATCGCGGGTATCGGTACGACCTTATCGGGGATCAACCTGATCGTGACGATCGTCAAGATGCGCGCTCCGGGCATGACCTGGATGCGCATGCCGA
>JBCDLQ010000493.1:0-2580 GCA_039414335.1 Pseudomonadota bacterium
CTTGCGCTGAGCCTTGGTCGTAGCGACCTTGACGATGCGCCAGTTGCGCAGAATGAACTCATGGATTTCCGCACGGATCCAGTGCACGGCAAAGGAGACCAGGCGCACGCCCTGATCGGGGTCGAAGCGCTTGACGGCCTTCATCAGACCGATGTTGCCTTCCTGGACCAGATCGCCCAGCTGCAGGCCATATCCGGCATAGCCGCGGGCCACGTGGACCACGAAGCGCAGGTGCGACATGACCATCAGACGCGCAGCATCCAGGTCATCATCATCGCGAAAACGTCGCGCCAGGGTCTGCTCTTCCTCGACCGTCAGCACCGGAATCTTGTTGACTTCCTGGATATAGGCATCCAGGGATCCGGTACCCGCCGGGGCGAGCAGATGGCTAGGAACCAGCTGATTGCTCATGCGTTGCTCCTCAAAAATTCAACCGATTATTTTAGCAGCAGGACACCGGTCCGGGATACCCCGAACGCAGTGCCTGATGCGTGACTGCAAATTAGGACCATTCGCAGCCCCATTTAGTTCCCAAAGCTCCGAGTCAGGCGTCCTGATCCGCCTCACCACCCAGGCGTTCGTGCAGGTAGGCGTAGATCAGCGCCTGCAAGTACGCCGCCTGGTTCAGGTTGGCCGCACCGCCGTGGCCGCCTTCGATGTTCTCGTAGTACAGCACCTCATGGCCCTGCTCGATCATCCGCGCGACCAATTTGCGGGCATGGCCTGGGTGGACGCGGTCATCGCGAGTCGAGGTGGTCACGAAGGCCACGGGGTAGTCGGCGTCAGCCGACAGGTTCTGGTACGGCGAGTATTCGCTGATGTAGGCCCATTCCTCTTCGATATCCGGGTTGCCGTATTCGGCCATCCAGCTCGCGCCGGCCAGCAGCTTGTGATATCGCTTCATGTCCAGCAGCGGGACCTGGCAGACCACGGCGTTGAACAGGTCCGGGCGCTGCACCATGACAGCGCCGACCAGCAGGCCGCCGTTGCTGCCGCCCTGGATGCCCAGGTGGTCCGGTGAAGTGATATCGCGCTCAATCAGGTCCTCGGCCACGGCAATCAGATCATCGAAGGCGCGCTGGCGGTTTTCCTTCAGCGCAGCCTGATGCCAGCGCGGGCCGAACTCACCGCCGCCGCGGATGTTGGCCAGGACGAAGACACCACCACGGGTCAGCCAACTGTTGCCGACGGAGCTGGAGTAGAACGGCGTGCGCGCCACCTCGAATCCGCCGTAGGCAGAAAGCAGCGTCGGGTTGCTGCCGTCGGCTTCAAAGCCCGGTGGGGTGACCACAAAGTACGGGATCTGCTCACCATCGGCTGACGTGGCCTCGTACTGCATCACGCTCATGCCTTCCGCATCGAACCAGCTGGGCTCCGAGCGGATCGCTTCGTGCGTATCGGCCATGGCATCGGCCTCGTACAGGCGCGACGGTGTCAGAAAACCGGTGTAGCGGTAGTAGAAGCGATCGGAACGATCATCGGCGCTCACCACGCTCAGGGTGCCCATTTCGGGCACGCTCAGGGCCTGGCGGGTCCAGCCGTCCTCATCGTGGGTGAAGCGCAGCATTTCACCGTTGACGTTGTCCAGAAACTGGACCAGCACCGCGTTGTCGGTGGAGGCGACGCTGCCGACGGCCTGGCGTTCATTAGGCTGGAACAGCAACTCGAACTCGGCCTCGCCGGCCATCATGGCATCAATGGAAGTTGCGATCAGCGCGCCCTGCTGCCAGACCGTCTCGCCACGCTGCCAGTCGGATTTCAGCTCTACGAGCAGCTGACCGTCGACCACGCCCGAAAGCTGGGCATCACCCGGCACGTCGATCTTCTGGGTCTCGCCATCGACCAGCAGGTGGTACTCACGAGTGAAGAAGGTCGGCAGGCGCAGGATCATGTCGTAGGGCGTGTCGCCGTCCCAGAAGCGCAGGCCCGTGACCAGCACGTCACTGGTTTCGCCTTCGAAGACCAGCTGGGCCTCATCGCGCGACGATCCGCGCTCCCAGATGTAGACCTGACGCGGGTACTCGGAGGTGGTCATCTGCTCGGCCTCAAAGGCCGGGCCGTAGAAGACACTGTCCTTGTCGCGGAAGGACAGGTAGCTCTTCGATTCCGGCAGAACGAAACCGCCGTCGACGAACTGACGCGAATCCATATCGAACTCGCGACGCACGGCGGCATCAGCGCCACCACGCGACAGACCGATCAGGCAGCGGTCGTAGCTGGGGTAGACGCAGGAGGAACCGGCCCAGACCCAGTTCTCGCCTTCCGATTCAGCCAGGGCATCCACATCCAGCAGCACGTCCCAATCGGGGTCTTCGTTGCGATAGTCCTCGGTGGAGGTCTTGCGCCAGATGCCGCGCACGTGGGTGGCATCGCGCCAGAAGTTGTAGATCTGGCCGCCCATGAGTGACGGGTAGGCAATGCGGTCTTCCGAAGTAAAAGTCTCGAGATTGCGCGCCTTGATGTCCTCGAACAACGGGTGGGCCGTCAGGTAGGATTCGGATCGTTCATTCTGGCCGCGGGCCCAGTCCAGGGCTGCTTCCGACTCGACCTCTTCCAGCCACAGGAACGGGTCCTCGGCAC